>JBKQKT010000520.1:0-8704 GCA_052147365.1 Candidatus Korobacteraceae bacterium
CCGACCGCATTCTGGTCCTAGAGAACGGGATGATCACCGACGAGGGCTCGCATGAGTGCCTGATGTCACGGACTGGCACATACCGCCGGTTGTATGATTTGCAGTTTGAAGATGTAGAAGCGGCTTCCGAAACGGAGTAAGGCGAGTAGATCGCATCTCGTAGTTAGCGTGCGTTAGATTGTAACGGTCAGTTTGCAGAGAATCAGGTTTGTATCAGGGCGTGACTTCAGTCGTGCCGGTACCTCGTTTCTTTTCACTCCGAGCCGACTTTAGTCGGCGAGGGTCTGCTTTCGGAACTTTTTCCTCGGCCTGTCACAGCGTTCCCTGATACGATTCGGGACATTGGCTGTACCGGTAATCGCGCCATGAACATTCGATCCATGACTGGCTATGCGCAGGTCAAAGCGCATGTGGATGACAGGCTCACGCTGACTCTAAGCCTGAAGTCGGTGAACCACCGCTTCCTCGACTTGCATTTGCGCATTCCGGCGGAACTTGACCCGGTGGAGATGAAAGTCCGCCGTGCCCTCAAGGAGCGCCTGCACCGCGGCCACATCGAAGTCACGCTAGGCCTGGAACGTACCGGCGGTGTGGCGTTTTCCGTTAATCGCGAACTGGTGGGCGGATACCTGCAAACCTTCCGCCAGGTCGCCGAGGAATTCGGTGTCAGCGCCGAGCCTGACCTTAACGCTGTGCTGAAATTGCCCGGCGCCCTGAACGTGGCTGAGAACGGCGATGCCCTCGCGGCGCTGGAAAATCACTTGACCGCGGCGCTGGAGCAGTGCATTGAGCGGCTCAACCACATGCGCGAGGAGGAAGGCCGCGGCGTGGCCGCCGAGCTGCGCACTCGCATGACCCATCTTTCTTCGTCCACCCATGAACTGGACCAATTGCGCGGCAAGGTGCTCAAGGCGTACCACGAGAAGGTACACGGCCGCATGCAGGAGCTGCTGACTACCCATGTCGATCCCGACCGCATCCTGCAGGAAGCGGCCATGCTGGCGGAGCGCAGCGATATTCAGGAAGAGATCGTGCGCATGAAGAACCACATCCAGCATTTCTCGGCGCTGCTTGAGGCCGGGGGCGAGGTCGGCAAGAAACTTGATTTCCTGCTGCAGGAGATGAACCGTGAAGCCAACACCCTGATGTCGAAGACCACCGGCGTAGCCGGCGATGCACTGCGCATTACCGGCCTGGGACTGGCGATGAAGTCGGAGATCGAGAAGGCCCGCGAACAGGTGCAGAACATCGAATGAGCGGCACCATCTTCATCATCTCGGCGCCGTCAGGCTCGGGCAAATCAACGCTGACCGCGGAGCTGCGGCGTGTGGTGCCCAACCTGGATTTTTCTATCAGCTACACCACGCGTGCACCGCGCGGCAGCGAGCAGAACGGTCGGGAGTATTTCTTCATCACCCGCGACAAGTTCGAGAGGATGATTCGCGAAGGGCAATTTCTGGAGTACGCCGAGGTCTTCGACCAATACTACGGGACGACGCTCGCTTGCAGCGCTGAGGCGTTTGCGCGCGGGCACCATCTGATCCTGGATATCGATGTTCAGGGCGCTGCGGAGGTGAAGAAAAAACTGCCCGACGCAGTCAGCATCTTTATCCTCCCGCCGTCGCGCGAGGAACTGGAGCGGCGGCTGCTGCGGCGTACGCTAGCGGAAAACGAGGCGCAGCGCCAGTTGACGGGCGAAGGAAAACCGCCAGAGGAGATTGAGGCGATCATCCAGCGGCGCTTGCAGGCCGCCTCCCGGGAAATTGAGAATTTTTCCCAGTACGACTATATTTTGGTGAACGACCGGCTGGAGCAGTCGATTGACACTCTGAAGTCGATCGTCGAGGCCGAGCGGCTAAAGCGCGCAGGCGCTCAACTCACAGAAAGGGACGACGCGGTGCTGGCCACCGCAAATCGTGCCTTGCGTGCACACATGATGCAGCAGGTGCAGACCATCCTGGCTACGTTCGAGGTTTTCCGATCGCCCACCGTTACGGAGTGACCTATGAAACTGATTGAAGGCTTCGACAGCAATTATCGCTACGTTCTGGTGGCTGCGCGCCGCGCCCGTCAGATACAGAACGGCGCCCACCCCGTTGTCGACACCCACTCGCGCAAACCCTGCCGCATTGCAGAAGAAGAAATTCAAGCCGGCAAGGTTAAGTGGGAGGTTCCGCAGCAGCCGAAGACGCCGCTGGAAGTCGCCAGTGAAGTGCTGGAATCGGTCGGCCAGGACGGCGACGATTGAAGCTCATAAATTTGTCATCTTGAGCGAGCGAGGACCGCAGAGGGCGGCTCAGTTTAGCGCAGCGCGGAAGCGCTGGGTAAAAATGCGAAATTGAACCCGAGTCCCTTCAGGGGCGGCACATTTTTCGCGTTTCCGTTGCGGTGCTCGGAGGGAAATGGAGCACGAACGGAAACGCCAGAGTCCCGAAGGGACGAAACAGCTTAGCCCAGCGCTTCAGCGCTGGGGACGATGCAAATTTGAATCCGAGTCCCTTTAGGGACGGCACATCATGTGAGGGGACTTCAGTCCCCGAACCTGACGCGGCATCTAATCACTATGAAACTCGCACTGGGTGTGAGCGGCGGCATCGCCGCCTACAAGGCCGCTGAGATCGTCCGCCAACTGCAGGAGCGCGGCGTCCACGTCCAGGTCATTATGACCGCCGCGGCGCAGGAGTTCGTTCGCACGCTCACCTTCGCTGCGCTCTCCGGCGAGAAAGTTATCACCAGCATGTTCGGCTCGGACGCGGAGCAGCCCAACCTCGACTCCGCCGTCGAACATATCTCAGTTGCGCAATCGATTGACGCTCTGCTGGTCGCCCCTGCCACCGCCGACGTGCTCGCCAAGTTCGCCCAGGGCATCGCCAACGATTTCCTCAGCACGCTCTATCTCGCCACCACGGCTCCGGTGATCGTCGCGCCGGCTATGAACGTCAACATGTGGGAGCATCCCGCCACCCGGGCGAATCTTGACATCCTGCGCCGTCGCGGGGTGCTTATCGTGGAACCAGGCAGCGGATATCTGGCCTGCGGCATGGTCGGCGCGGGCCGGCTCGCCGAGCCCGAGCAGATTGTTGCGGCCACGCTCGAGCGCCTCGGCATCGCCCAAGATCTTGCCGGCGAGACCGTGCTCATTACCGCCGGCCCCACGCACGAGCCCATCGATCCTGTGCGTTACATTAGCAACCGCTCCAGTGGCAAGATGGGGTATGCGCTTGCCGAGGCCTCGCTGCGCCGCGGCGCAAAGGTCATCCTGGTCAGCGGCCCCACTGCCCTGCAGCCGCCGTCTGCGGCCGATACGATTTTCGTCGAGACTGCGCAGCAGATGCGAACCGCCGTCCTCGATCGGTGGGAACAGGCCAGCATTATCATCATGGCCGCTGCGGTCGCCGACTATCACGTCGAGAATGTTTCACCGGAAAAGATCAAGCGCAAAGGCGCGCTGGAGCTGCGGTTGGAACCGAACCCGGACATCCTCGCCGACCTGGGCAGTTTGCGGCACGCCAGCGGAAAGCGCACGCCGCTATTGATAGGCTTTGCCGCCGAGACTGAGAACCTGCTGGAAAACGCGCGTACGAAACTCGCTCAGAAGCGGGTGGACGCCATTGTTCTGAACGATGTCTCACGTAAGGACATCGGCTTCGATTCGGACCGCAACGAAGTCACCATCGTCACGTCCACCGGCACAATCGCTGTGCCTGAGGCTTCCAAACTGGACATTGCGGAGAACATCCTCGCAGCCGCGTTGAGCCTGCGCCAAGTGCCGACGCCTGCTCCCGCGTCCACAGGCCCAGCCCATCCTAGGTAGGCCTGCTACGAGCGAGTGGAGTGATACCTCTCCTAGGAATCACCTATTACAAGCATACCAATACAGGGCCCCGGCAATCGCCGGAGCCCCTTCGCACGTGCCAAAAACGGATTAGGTAGCCTTAGGCCGGCTTCTTCTGCTGGTCCTTATCCATGCGGTCGCGGTCTGATTGCGGGTTCTTCTGTCCGCCCTGCTGACCGCTCTGCTGCTGTCCGCCGTGCTGTCCGCCGTGCTGTCCGCCTTGCTGACCACTCTGCTGCTGACCACCCTGCTGATTCTGCTGCTTTTTCTGCCAATCATCCTGCTGACTGCCCTGGTTCTGTTTCTGCTGGTCTGACATTATTGGTCTCCTTTGGTATAACTTGCAGGAAGTGAGATGCGGCTTAGCTGCCCCAGGATGTCTCCCCCATGCTGGAGCTTCCAATGTTCTTGTGTCCGGATTTTGCTACCGGTTCACTGCCTGCCGTAGAATCGCAGCATCGACCTCCACGCATGACCCTCGATTCCAATACCAAGTCCGCACTGCGCGAGCGGCTCAACTTCTATCGTGAGCTCGGCATTGGCCCGCTCTATCGCCGCGACCGCCCGGAATCACAGGACGTTGCCATCGAAATCATCGAGGAGTTAGAAGCCGTGGCCGATCAACTCGCGGTCCTGGGCGACCAGCTTTCGCAAGAATCCTATCTTCCGACGGCGGATGGTAAGTCTAGGCCGCGCTTTGCGGCCGAGCAAGATCGCGCTGCCCTGCTACAGGTCATCGCCGACGAAATCGGCCCCGATTGCCAGCGCTGCAAGCTGGCCAAACTCGGCCGCAAGCAGATCGTCTTCGGCACCGGAGACCCGCACGCCGAGCTGATGTTTATCGGTGAAGGGCCGGGCGCCGACGAAGACGCGCAGGGGCTGCCTTTCGTCGGCCGTGCCGGACAACTGCTCAACAACATGATCGCCGCCATGGGCCTGAAGCGCGAGCAGGTCTACATCGCCAACATCGTGAAGTGCCGGCCGCCAGGCAACCGCACGCCCGAGCGCGACGAGTGCGAGACCTGCTCGCCGTTCCTGATGCGCCAGATCCGCGTCATCCGCCCGACGGTCATCGTGGCGCTCGGAGCTACCGCCGCCAAGAACCTGCTGAGCGTCAATGATTCAATGGCGTCGCTGCGTGGCCATTTGTACGACTACTCGCCACCACGAAGCTTGATGGACAAAGATGAGCCCTTCGCGTGCAAGCTGGCGGTCACTTACCATCCGGCGTTTCTATTACGCGATCCACGGCAGAAGAAGGAAGCCTGGAAAGACCTGCAGATAGTCATGCGCTATCTCGACCTGCCCGCGCCGAAGCGCGCCCCTGAAGGCGGATAGCCTGCCATGCCGCAATTCTGCGATGTGGCTGTGCCGGTCCCCCTCGACGCCGTCTTCACCTATCGCCTCTCCGAGAATGCGCCTGAGCCCAGCATCGGCGGCCGTGTGATCGTGCCTTTCCGCGAGAAGCGGCTGTGCGGCGTGGTCACCGAGCTGCACGATCGCGAGCCGAAGTTCCAGACCCGTCGCCTGAGCCAGGTGCTCGACTCCACCCCTGCGCTCGCCCCTGAGCTGATGCAACTGGGCCGCTGGATCGCGCAGTATTACATCGCACCCATCGGCGAAGTCTTCCGCACCATGCTGCCTCTTTCCGCCGAGTTTCGCCGCGCCACCGGATACCACATTACCGACAAAGGAATTGCTGCACTGCATGCTGCAGCATCGGCCGGTTCCTCGCTTCGCTCGCAAAAGGACCGTGAGCACCAGATGCTGGAATACGCCGCATTAAATCGGCTGGCGGACGGTGAAGTCGTACGGGAAACCACACTCCGTTCGGCTTCCGGAGCGACAAAATTTGTGCTGCAGGCAATGCTGCGAAAGAAGTGGATTGCCCGCGATGACCTGAGTGACGTCCGAGACGCCAGCCGTACCATCCACATCGCAATTTTGAAAAGCGTTGAAGGCAGGCTGAACGCCAACCAGCAGAAGATCGTCGACTATCTAGGCAGCCAGGAAGGTCAGCGCGCAGGCGTCGAAGCCCTGCGTGAGTTGGCCATCCCACGCACTACTCTGCAAACACTGGTACGCCGCGGCATCGTCGCGCTAAGTGACGAACCCGCCACCTTCCGTGTCTCCGGCATGAAGCCGCGCAAGCTTGAATTCCTCTTCACCCCAGCGCAAAAGAAGGCCCTCGACGCCATCATCGCTGCCGTCGACGAGCGCAAGTTTCTGCCCATGCTTCTGCACGGCGTCACCGGCTCCGGCAAGACCGCCGTGTACCTGTCCGCGATGCAGTCTGTGCTGGCCAAAGGCCGCTCGGCCCTCCTTCTCGTTCCGGAGATCGGCCTCACGCCCGCCATGGCCGCCGACCTGCACCAGATTTTCGGCGACGAGGTCGCCATTCTACACTCCGCACTCAGCGACGACGAGCGCGCGGAGCAGTGGAAGCGTATCCGCAACGGCGACTCTCACATTGTGGTAGGAACGCGGTCGGCCATCTTTGCGCCTCTGCCCGATCTCTCCCTCATTGTGGTAGATGAGGAGCACGACCACTCCTACAAGCAGGAGGAGATGCCGCGCTACCACGCTCGTGATGTCGCCGTTATGCGCGCCAAGATGTGCGATGCCGCGGTTGTTCTCGGCTCGGCGACGCCGTCGCTGGAGACTTACCACAATGCGGTAGAAGGAAAATACCGCCTGCTGGAGCTGCCCGACCGTATCGAGAAGCGCCCGCTGCCCGAGGTTGAGATCCTCGACATGCGCGAGGAATTTCATCGCACCAAGAAGGAGGAAGCGCTCTCCCGCAAGCTGGTGGAAGAAATCGGCGAGCGACTGACGCGCAACGAACAGGTAATGGTGCTGCTGAACCGGCGTGGCTACTCGGCGTTCGTGCTCTGCCGCGAGTGCGGCGAGAGCGTGCAGTGCAAGAACTGCGCCATCGCCATGACCTACCACAAGCGCGAGCACCGGCTTATGTGCCACTACTGCGGCTTTGCACGACCCGCGCCCCGGACCTGCCCCAAATGTGGCAGCGAATTCGTGCAGTATCTGGGCACCGGCTCCGAGAAGCTGGAGCACATTCTGCACGGCCTCTTTCCGCAGGCGCGCATTGCGCGGCTCGACCGCGATACCGTCCGCGGGCGCGACGACTTCGAGCGCATGCTGAGCGCGTTGCACGCCGGTGAGATCGATCTGCTGGTGGGCACGCAGATGATCGCCAAGGGCCACGATGTGGCCAACGTGACGCTGGTCGGCGTCGTGGGCTCCGACGCAGCACTCAGCTTTCCCGACTTCCGCGCCGCCGAGCGCACCTTCCAGCTACTGACGCAAGTCGCAGGACGTGCCGGCCGGGGCGACACCCCGGGCAAGGTCGTGCTGCAAACATTCTTCCCCGACCATTACGCCATCCAGTTCGCCGCCGCGCATGACTACCGCGGCTTCTACGAGAAGGAAATCCGCTTTCGCAGCTGGATGCACTATCCACCGTTCGACGCGGTTAGCAACGTACTGGTGCGCAGCCCCAAGCTTGACGAAGCGCTGGCCTGGTCAGGGGTCCTGGGCAAGTGGTTCCACGGCACAAAGCTCGACGGCGTGCGCGTGATGGGCCCGGCTGCTGCTGCCATCGTCCGCCTCAAGACCGAGTACCGCTATCATTTTCTGCTGAAGTCGCGCAGTCGTGAGCGCATGAACGCCGTGCTGCGCTCCATGCTCGAGCATGCTACAGCGCAAAAGATCCCGCACACTAACGTGGTGGTGGATGTGGATGCGCTATCGCTGATCTAGATATGGGTCGCATACTCGCAGGCAATTATTTTCCAATTTCGGCCGGCGATTGGGTAAGGCGTTGCGCAGCTCCAACACCGATTTCTCGTCAGTGAGTTTGGCTAAGGCAGTCGATTAGCAAAAAACAGCGATTTTATTTCAGCAATAAAATCAATATCTCCGATATGTGCCAAAAACTTTACTACTACTAAAGTGGGGCTGCCCCGCACGAAGCGGAACTACAATTGCACCCGATTGAGTGGTTTCACTACATCTTTAAGAAGGACATGCTGCCGCTTCGTCTCCTGCAGCAGACTCTTCTTCGGCCGAAAGGACAAGGGTTCTGCATGAAGAAACTACTCCTGCCTCTCCTCGTCTTCGCGTTCTCTGCATTGGCCTTTGCAGGATCACAAACCACCTTCACCATCAACTTTGAGCAATATCCAGAGTACACCCAAATTACCAACCAGTACGCCGGCCAGTATGCGACGTTCACCAACGCTTTGCAGCTCGTGGCTCCTTACTACGACTACTTTGATTACCCTCCCCACTCGGGAAACGGGGTAATCACCAACGATCCCAACGATCCCATCCAAGTCAACTTTGCCCCCACCATCCCGAATTTGCTAGGTGGAGTCGATAAAGTGACCGGCTGGTATACCGACCCGAACGGAGTCACGGTGAGCGCCTACAACAGCAAGGGAGGCCTGATCACGACGTTTAATGGCGCCCCGGTCATCGGCTCCAATCTGGAATTCAGTCTGATCAATCCCGGCGGTGGCATCGCGTACATCACCATCAGCGACAACGGCGGGAACCCGGACAACGAAACGGTCGATGACATCACCTACGAGTACGTTCCAGAGCCGAATGGGTTGCTCGTGATGTGCTCGGGATTGCTGGGTGCGGTTGGACTGGTGCGCCTCAAAGCCAGATTTACCAAGTAGCGAGTCGGGCCCCGTAACCAGACGTGCGCTCCAGGCAAACTGCGCGCAATGTTCAGCTTCGTCTATTGACAACTAGATCCCGCAGCGCCGATGACGCTGGCAGGGAACCTCCGGAAGGAGAGCCAATGACTGGCCGATTTAAGAGTTTTCTGTTTCTGTTCGC
>JBKQKT010000521.1:0-4703 GCA_052147365.1 Candidatus Korobacteraceae bacterium
GCGGTTGGGCGGATGGCATTGACGAACTACTTGATGCAATCCGTGTTGTGCACCTTGTTCTTCTATCGCTACACGACCGGTCTCTATGGACGCATCGGACCCGCTATCGGGCTACTGCCCACAGTCATTCTTTATGGGGCACAGATTGTGTTCAGCAATTGGTGGTTGACGCGATACCGTTTTGGCCCCATGGAGTGGTTGTGGCGCGGCATGACCTACGGCAAGTTTCCGTCGATGCGCAAAGAGGAACCTATGCCGACGATCGAAGCACCTTCACTCTTGTCTTCGCCAACAATCACGCTCCCTGTGGTTGAGGAAGAGCACACCGCGACCGCTGCCGCTCCCGACGAAATTGCTGAATGAGCACTAATTCAACTCAAGCGCACGCAAACACCGACCCTTAGGTTATGAGATCGCATAAACTAGGGCTTCGGCACCGTCAGGATTCGCGCTCACCTAAGATTCACCACAGAGGCACGCGAAGCGCAGAGAGTTCGGTGTCTTTGGTTTTTACTAACCACTAACCTCTAACCCCTGACCACTTGCATCTAGCCCGGCGGCCACGTCATGTCGCGCCCGCCAAGCAGGTGCAGATGCAGGTGAAACACCGACTGCCCTGAACGGGGGCCGACGTTATACACGGTGCGGTACCCCTCCTCGATGCCACGCTCACGCCCAATCTTGGCAGCGATGAGCTGGCAATAGCCGAGGACCTCAGCGTGCTCAGGAGTGGCTTCCTTCAACCCAACAATGTGCTCCTTGGGGATAATGAGCACGTGCGTCGGCGCTTTGGGATTGATGTCCTCGAAGACATACACTTTGTCGTCTTCGTACACTTTTTTCGACGGGATCTTGCCGGCGATGATCTTGCAGAAGAGGCAGTTGTCGTTCATGGGGAAATATTAGCTGATGAAATGCGTTTTCCGCTCTTGACCAGCGGAGAGATTGATTGACGTTCGGTGGCCGTGGACCAGGAAACCACGAGGATGGCGACCCCTTGTAAGTTATTGATTCTACGTATGCGCTGTTGCCATTTTCAGAACATCGCGTTCCATTTTGGGAAATCCGTGAAAATATTTCTCAAAAATCCTGTAACGCTTTTTGGCCTTGCGGCGTTTGTTGTTGTGGCCTCCATGCACTCCATGCTTGGTACCGCTGTGGTCCTCCCCTTCAGAGTGACGCACATCACAGGCCCAGGTGATGCCACTCACGGCTGCCTGGGTTGTTAGAATCCTATCTTGGAGATATAAGCAACGGGCCGTAATCGGCTCCCAGAACGGGGAGAGGAAAATAATCATGACCCAGGGCAATGGCAGCACCCAGTTAGTCCAACCAGTGCTGGAGCCACAGTCGTCGCCGACGCCGCATCCAGCGAAGAAGGAATTCAAGCCGCGGTTGATCTTCTGGGAGGTCACCAAAGGCTGCAACCTGCGCTGTATCCATTGCCGCGCCACGGCGACAGAGTTAATGTCTCCCAACGATTTGCCCACCAAGAAAGCGCTCGACATCATCTCCCAGATTGCCGACTTCGGGAACCCCATCCTCGTGCTCAGCGGAGGCGAACCGCTTTACCGCGCCGATATTTTCGAACTTGCCGAATACGCCACCAGTCGCGGCCTGCGCACGGCATTGGCCACCAACGGAACCCTGGTCACCAAAGACGTCGCGCTGAAGATCAAGCAAGCCGGAATTAAGCGCGTCTCGATTTCCCTCGACGGAGCCGATGCCACCACGCATGATGCCTTCCGAGGTATTCCGGGCTCCTTCGATGCTGCCATTTACGGCATGAAGAACCTGCAGGCGATAGGCGTTTCCGTGCAGATCAACACCACCATTGCCCGCCACAACGCGCACCAGTTGCCCGCAGTGCTGGACTTGGCGCGCAACCTTGGCGCCGACGCGCTGCATACCTTCCTGCTGGTTCCGGTGGGCTGCGGCGTGGACATTGCGGCTGAGCAGATGGTGCCTCCGGAAGAATACGAGGCGATGCTGAACTGGTTCTATGACCAGTCTCTGACGGGTGACATTGAGCTGAAGGCCACCTGTGCGCCCCACTACTTTCGCGTCGCGCGCCAGCGCCGTGCCGCCGATCGCAGGGCCGGCCGCGAGCAGCCTGCACCTAAGCCGCCCAGCTCTCACGAAATTGGCCCGACTGAGATGACGATGCCGGGCTCGACAGGAATCTCCCTGAAGCCGGGCAGCGGACCACCGGTAGGACACACCGGACACCCCGGCGGACACCCCGGCGACATGAACGCCATGACCAAGGGCTGCCTGGCGGGAACTGGCGTCTGCTTCCTCTCGCATGAAGGCGAGGTGTTCCCCTGCGGCTATCTGCCGGCGCTGGCCGGCGACTTGCGCAAGCAGAGCTTTGCCGACGTCTGGAACAACTCGGTGGTGTTCGAAGCGCTGCGCGACGACGACAACCTCAAGGGCAAGTGCGGATGCTGCGAGTTCCGTCACGTTTGCATGGGATGCCGGGCTCGCGCCTTCGCCGCCACCGGAGACTTCCTGGCCGAAGAGCCGTTCTGCGTGTACGAGCCGGGCACTTCGAACAAAATGGTTCGCGAAGCTGCCGGCAAACGGCAGGCATGACTTTGGTCACAGTCAATCCCAGCGGCACGAGCTAGCCTTAAATCATGGCCGCGCACATCGCCACCGTGAACGGACCTCGCCTCAAAGCCATGGTCGTCCCGCGCGAGCACGGCGCGTGGGGCATGATGCTGGTTCCGCTCGCGACGGGCGCCATCGTGGCGCTGCGCTCTTGCGTAAACGGTGGCGCGCTCACCCTATTCATGATCGCAGCAATGTCGCTGTTCTGGCTGCGCACGCCGGTCGAAGCCTGGCTGGGCACGTCAGCCATTAAGGCGCAGACGCAAACTGAACGCGCGTTTGTATTGCGCGTGATTCTCGGCATCGCTCTGCTGGCGGCGGCCTGCATTGCAGCGCTGTTGTGGAATGGCCACAATCGCGGCCTTTTGCTGATTGGTGGCGTTGCAGCCCTCGCGTTCGCGGTGCAGGCGGGCGTGAAAAGACTAGGGCGCAAGGGACGAATGCCGGCGCAGATCATCGGCGCGGTTGGACTCACTTCAACCGCAGCAGGCGCCTACTACGTTGCTGCCGGAAAACTCGATCTGACAGCTATCGCGCTTTGGCTGGCGAACTGGCTTTTTGCCGGCAACCAGATTCATTACGTGCAGGTGCGCATACGATCCAGCCGCGCTGCCACTATGGATGAGAAACTGCAGCAAGGATTCGGATTTCTTGCAGGACAAGTGCTTGTCATCGGCGTCATTCTTACCGCATGCCGATTGCGCGTATTTCCAGCTCCTGTGGCTTTCGCATTTTTTCCCGCGCTGTTTCGCGGGAGTCTGTGGTTCGTGCGCGGTCGCCAGGCGCTAGACGTGCACAAGCTGGGCTACAGCGAACTCAGACAAGCGTTGATTTTCGGCGCGTTGCTGGGCGCGGCGTACTTCTTATAGCGCGATCTGCGGGTCTCTCGCCGCTTGCCGTACAATGTTGCCGATGGCCTTAGCGACCCACGCGTCGGCAGCCTCCATCCTCAGGAACGTCCCTATTTTTCCCAGCCTGAACAAGCAGCAGTTCGCCTTTCTGACGGCGCGTGTGGACCGTGGTGATTCGGATTTTGAGCAAACCGAAAGGTGAACGGGCACGCGACTATGAGAATCAGGCGAACACAGGCAGTGCTGGCGGCCCTGCTGGCCTGCTTCGCCAGCGTTACGATTGGGCAAGAGCACGATGAATTCGGAGAAGGAGGTTCGGCGATGGCCTTCGGCCTGAAAAGCCCGGCCTTCGCGCCGGGAGCAGAAATCCCAAAGCAATTCACCTGCACCGCGACTGATATATCACCTGCGCTGGCATGGAGCAATGCGCCGGCCAAGACTGCAAGTTTCGCCCTGATTATGGACGATCCGGATGCTCCCGCGGGAACATGGGTGCATTGGGTTTTGTGGAACTTGCCGGCGGGTGCCAATTCGCTGCCGGAAGGGGTCGCCAAACGGGAGCAGTTGGACGACGGCTCACAGCAGGGGCGGAATGACTTCAGCAAGATCGGGTATGGCGGCCCGTGTCCGCCGCCTGGCAAGGCGCACCGCTACCTTTTCCGCCTATATGCGTTGGATGCAAAGCTCGGTCTCGCGCCGGGAGCGACGCGCCAGGAACTTGACGCCGCAATGAAGGGGCATGTTCTGGGGCAGGCCGAATATATGGGCACGTTCCGGCGCTAATAACGACTTCCTATATCTGTCATCCCGAGCGCCAAGCCCAGCGAGGCGTCGAGGGCGCCATACTGGCAGAGCTGATGGTGTAGGGGTCCTTCGACTCCGCACGAGTCCGCTGCGCGGCCTCGTGCTCCGCTCAGGATGACACAACTTGACTTGGCGTGAGACCGAACTGCTGCACCAGCATGTCCACGATCTCTTTGCCAATTTCGAGTGACGCGGTCGCCGCCGGAGAAGGCACATTGCAGACATGAATCATGCGTCCACTGTGCACAAAGTGAAAGTCATCGAGCAAGTTCCCATTCCTGTCCACTGCCTGAGCGCGAACTCCCGAGCCGCCCGGGGCCAAGTCGGACTCTTGCATCTCCGGCACCATCTTTTGGAGTGACTTGACGAATGCGGTTTTCACGACTGACCGGTACTGCTCCGCGAGCCCCATTCGCCAATACTTGCGTGCCATCT
>JBKQKT010000522.1:0-3555 GCA_052147365.1 Candidatus Korobacteraceae bacterium
TCCTTCTCAGCTCAAGACTGGCTGAGCACGATCTCTTCTACGTCTTCAATGTGCCGGCGCATAGCGGACTTGGCAGCCTCGGCATCACGACGCTTAATGGCGCTTAGAATCCTGCGGTGACCGGCCAGCGATTTCTCCTGCCGGCCCGGAACCTGCAATGAGCGTTCGCGCGTATCGCGCAGCAGATCCATGAGAATGTCGATTACCTTCAGCACGACACTGTTACCCGAAGCCAGAGCAATACTGTAATGAAATTCCGCATCCTCAGCGCTCGCGATTTCGCCCTGAGACAACTTGACTTCCTGCCGCTGGAGAATCTCCTCCATCTCTGCGATTTCGTCGGGGGAAGCGTGCGTGGCTGCGCGAGAGGCTAACGGTGGTTCGACCATCTTGCGAAAATCCAGCAGCTCGCTGACCCGTTCCTGCCGGCGCTTCAGCGCGTTGGCGAAAGGACTGTCGGGTGTCTTGGCGGCTCGTTCAAGAACGATTGTGCCGGCGCCTTGACGCGGTTCAACCAGACCCATCAGTTCCAAGCTGCGAATCGCGTCTCGAATAGAACTGCGGCTTACTTGCAGCATCTCCGCCAGTTCGCGCTCAGAGGGTAGCTTGTCTCCAACATTCAGCTTTTCCAGAATCAGACGTTCGAGTTGCTTGGCGACTTCTTCGTAGACCTTCGGCCTGCGGACAACTTCGAAGTCGGATTGAGTCGTTACTGCCATGGCGCAAGTGGTCTGGTAACTGGACCAGCCAATGGGAAAAAGTATAACCCTTTTGGCGTGCTGGCGGCAACTGCCAAGAAAACTCGGCTCAAAAGGTGAAATCCGCCAAACTTAGGAAGGGATTGGGGTGGGTGGTGGGACTCGAACCCACGACAGCCGGAGCCACAGTCCGGAGTTCTACCACTGAACTACACCCACCGTGGCAGGAAAAATTATAGCACTCAGCACAGCCGCATTCTGTGCGATCCACACACATCGGCGGCCGAAGAGCCACTGCCGGCCTGCTTGCAAGCCGGCCCTAATTCACTGAGCAGTCGCCGTTCATCCTGCAACAACTCGACTGTCCGCAGCCTGCAGACGGCGCCGCGGCGCTATTGCTCTTGCTGACCGCGAACGTCGAAAGCTGCTGCTCCAGCTTCGCTGTGTGACACTTCGGACATTTGGGCTTCTGTTCGCCGAAGAGTATGGCCTCAAAGTTGTGCCCGCACTCTTCGCAACGGTATTCGAAAATCGGCATGAGTCGCTCCAGAATTCGCAGAAGCGCCGTCTAGCGCTGCTGCATCTCTTATTCAACACCAGAGAGTGATACAACCATTATAGATGCAGCCCAGCAATACGAACTGTAGCACCGAGGTGCAAGGTCCAATCCTGGCGAATCAGGTGGCGCTGCTTCCCGTCCTGGAAACATCGCACGCTCACGACTTCTTCGGTGAGCCGTTCCGCGCGCGACGGCCGTTTCTCGGAGGCCACGCACAGACCCTCGCGGGCAATTTCCTCCCGCGCCGCAACCGGCTCCCTTCCGCCGAAGATCGCCTGTTTGACGTTGAACCCGGCGTCCAGGTGTTGTGCCATTGTCATTGGCAGGCCGCCCGCCAGGAAGCGATGACGCTGATCATTGTGCACGGGCTCGAAGGCTCGAGCGAATCGCGATACGTCATTGGCACCGGCAGCAAGGCCTGGCTTGCGGGCATGAACGTAGTTCGCATGAACGTGCGCACTTGCGGCGGCACGGAACGGCTGGGCCGGACCCTTTACAACTCGGGCATGTCGGCTGACGTTGGCGCGGTCGCGAAGACGCTGATCGAGCAGGACGGGCTGCAGAAGCTGGCCTTCGCGGGCTTCTCGATGGGCGGCAACATGGTGCTGAAGCTGCTGGGCGAGTGGGGCGATCAGGCTCCGCCGCAGATCAAAGCCGCGGCCGGCATTTCTCCGGCCATGGATCTTGCGGCTTCCGCCGACGCGCTGCACGAGCCTGCCAACCGCATCTACGAAATGAAGTTCCTCCGGAGTTTGCGGCGCCGCATGCGGCGCAAAGCCGCGCTTTATCCCGGACATTTTGACACCCGTTACTTGCACGGGATTCGCAGCTTACGCGACTTCGACGACCAGATCACCGCCCGTTATTGCGGCTTTCTCGACGCTCAGGATTACTACACGCGCGCGGCCTCCACGCGGGTGCTCGACCGCATCGCCATTCCGACGCTCGTTCTGCATGCCGGCGACGATCCCTTCATCCGTGTGTTGCCGGAGACGCGCGACAAGCTGCTGCGCAATCCGCACGTCGTGTACGTGGAAACCGAGCGCGGCGGGCATTGCGCGTTTCTCGCTGAGGCCAACGGCTACGATGGCCGGTGGGCGGAGCGCCAGGCCATCGCCTTTATCCAGCGCGTCGAGCGCGGCGAGCCGGTCAACCTTCTCGCGTCGTAATATTTTGGCGACAAGCTCCGCACCATGGCGCGCTACTTCGGGGTTGGGCTCTTCTGCGGATTGTAGGTGTTGCCTTTGGTCTCGAACATGGTCGCTGGAAAATTGTTGTTGTAGGTCACCGTGGTGATGAAGCGCTGGTTGGCCATCTCACCATTCAGGTTGCGCACCGTGCTGAGCGGCGTCTGAATGCCCTGAAGTAGACGGTAATTGCCGTAGACCTCCGATTCTTCATCCAGCATGCGGTCGATGGGATCGCGCCAGCTATAGGTCTTCTTCACCGGCAGGTGCGAGCGCGGGTCCACCGAAAGCGTCACGCTGTCGTTGTTGGCGTTCAGAATCGTGACCTGGTCGGCGAGTTGCTGTTCCACCATCGCGGGCCCGCCGTACAAAATCATCGTTCCCGGCGCGGGCAGCCACTTGCGGATGATCCACTCCAGCGAGTGTTCGCGGTGACGCAGATAATCTTCCAGTTGCTTGGCGTCCTGCGTTGCCGTTCCCTTGTAGGTGATCTCGTATCCCTTGTCGCCGACGTTGAGCTCGATGATGTCGCGCTGCTTAGTCAACTCCCAGCGGTCTTTGTCGGGCCACTCAAAGAAGCGCCAAAATTCCACGCCCCGGCCGCTCGGCTGTCCGTGATAGAAGCTGTAGCTGCGGCCCTCGACCTGCATGTCGTGAATGTTGAGGTAAGCGTCACCGCCGAGAGCGCGAATCATGTCGTTCAGGATCTTCAGCGCCTTCTGCTGGCTGGGATCTTTAACCGAGGCCAATTGCGCCGTCGGCCAGCTGGGTGGCGTGACGGTTGGCGCCGCGGCCGCAACCGGCGGAGCGGCTTGCGGTGCGGGAGCAGCCGGCGTTTGAGCAGCAGCGAATGACGCGAGCAACAGAACGAGCAAGTGTGATGCAGCGTTGCGCATGGGTACGATGATTCTAGAGCAGTTCCAAGGTTGCTGTATTCGGCGATGGGCTGCGTAAAAAATCCGTTTTCGCTCGTTTTGTGTCAGGGCACGACTTCTGTCGTGCCAATAAGTCGTTCTTTTTTTATCCCGAGCGGGCTTCAGCCCGCGGGGGCTCTGACTTCCCGATCTTTTCCGCGGCCTATTCAGGCGTGCATGGAGGTTGATTTCGCGCC
>JBKQKT010000523.1:0-3573 GCA_052147365.1 Candidatus Korobacteraceae bacterium
CATGCAGCGAAATGCCATCTTACGGAATGCATTGCCGGTTGACAATGGGCGCGGGCTTGACTACGATTCGCGCATCCCCTTGTAACCCAAACTCGAAACAAGACTTACGCCCGAGCGGACAGGTGGGATAGAATCGCGGCAAGACTCGCGGTACCTCCGTGGCACTAGCGAGCGGAACATAGCGGAGCCACTTGTGATCAAACTGGATCTGATCAACGAAGTTGTCGACAAGACCGGCGTTACCAAGACCAAGGCCGAACAGGCGGTCGAAACCGTGTTTGAGAGCATGAAGAAAGCGCTCACGCGCGGCGATCGCATCGAACTGCGGGGCTTCGGTGTCTTCACTGTGCGGCCGCGCAAGACCGGCATCGGGCGCAACCCTCGCACCGGCGCAGAAGTCAACATTCCGCCCGGCAAGGCAGTCCGCTTCAAACCCGGCAAAGAGCTGCAGTCCATCGACTAGCCCGGCGGACTGGTCGCGCGTCGTGGCGCTCCGTGTGCTGCTTCGCCCACAATCCGCGCCGGTGTCTGGCTTGCGTTTCATTTATCATTCAAGCAGACAATGTCTGACCCACAACCGCCGATCTCTTACACCTTCGAGGTCCCGACGTACCAGCAGGTATTTGTTCCCGCTGCACGCCGCCACAGGCCGTATTGGCTGCATATCCTGCTGCTGCTGTTGACCATCGTGACCACGCTCGTAGTGGGAGCGCGCCTGCAATACAACTTCACGCACGACTTACCGGCGTTCACCCTGGAGACTTTCTCGGACCTTTTTCCCGTGATGTGGATCTGGGCGAAACCTGCGCGTTTACTGTTGGGCATTCCGTTCTCGGCCACTCTGATTGGCATTCTGCTTGCGCATGAGTTCGGGCACTTCCTGCTGGCCGAGAAGAACAACGTTTACGCAACACTTCCTTACTTCATTCCTGCGCCGACATTCATCGGCACGTTTGGCGCGCTGATTCGCATTAAGTCGCCCATCCGCTCGCGCCGGGCGCTGTTCGATATCGGCATCGCCGGACCCATTGCGGGATTCCTGGTGGCTGTGCCGGTGCTGCTTTGGGGTTTGGCGCTCTCCAAGCCCATGCCGGCGAACATCCCCAGGTCAGCGCTGGAGTTTGGTTATCCCCTGATCTTCCGGCTGTGCCATCAACTTCTGGCGCCGTTCATGCCCCATGCGACGTCACTGGGCAACCTGTATCTGCATCCTGTGGGAGTTGCGGCCTGGGTTGGCATGTTCGCCACCGCGCTGAACCTGTTGCCGGGTGGCCAATTCGACGGCGGGCACATTTTGTACGCGATTGCGCCGCGCTTTCATAAATGGGTGACGCGAGTCAGCATTGTGGCGCTGGTTCCGGCCGGCCTGTTCTTCTGGCGGGGATGGCTGGTTTGGGCAGTGATCCTGGGATTTACCGGAATGCGGCATCCGCTGGTGCCGTCATGGCCGGGACTTGATCCCCCACGCCGCTGGCTCGCGCTGGTAGCGTTGCTGATGCTGGTGCTGACGCTGGTTCTCTCACCCGTCCGCGGCGACGCGATGTTTGGGAGCTGAGGTAGGTAGAGCGGGCCTTTCAGGCCCGCGTCTCGGCGGCAGAATTAGAAATTGCTTCATCCGCTGAGGTCTCGACCTCAGCGGATGAAGCCAGAAAACCGTAGGCATCTTGACGCGGGCCTGACGGCCCGCTCTACCTTCACATCATTTCCAGCTTTCCCTTGCGCAGTCGGAATCGCTGTCCGCGCCATTCCACTTCGTTTCCGAAGAAGCTGACCGCCCACACTGCGAGCGCAACCAGATCGCGCAGCGGAACCAGCCACAGGTCGCGCAGCACCTCTGGATCGTGCACCACTCCCCGGCCAACCACGACGGCCGACGCCATCCGCGTAACCGCCGCAGCGCCCAGGACCAGCCAAGTCCACCACGCGTTGGGTGCTGCCAACACCGCGAGCGCTGCCCAGATGAGCGCAAAGGTCACGAGCAAGCCGAAGTACTCTCCCCGGCGGCACGCTTTCACGGTGCGCGCCCAGCGGGTCTGGTGTGTCCAGAAATCGCGGAAGTTGTAATCGGGCACCGCGGTCTCCACCACGGTGCCGGCCAGCTCTACCCGGTATCCTGCCGCCGCGGTACGCGCGCCGAGTTCGTAATCATCGCTCAGATAAGCGGCCACCGGTTCCAGCCCGCCGATCGCCGCCAGCACCGTCTTGGTGGTCGCGATGGTCCCTCCCAGCGCGAAGCGAATGCCTTGCAGTTCGCGTGCTACCAGCACGCCGCCCATGAAGTCGGCGCTCAGTCCCAGCGCCTCCATCCGGGAGCCGAGGGTCTTCCCCGCGATACCCCGGTACAGTGCGGTTGCCATGCCCACACCCGGTTGAGCCAGCGGCGCCATCACGCTGCGCAGGTAATCTCGCGGCACCACGATGTCACTGTCATTAATGACGATGTGCTCATAATGGGCTTGCGGCAGCATCTGCGCCAGAGTGCTGACCTTGCCGTTCAGCCCCAGCACTTTCCGACAATGCACAACTCGAATCTGCCGCAGCGGAAACTCTTCCTGCAGCTTCTTCACCAGTTCCAGGGCCGGCTCGTCTTGATCGCTGAATCCGAACAGCACCTCATATTCGCCGTAATCGAGCAGGCAATGGCTTCGGAACGCCAGATACATGTGCGGGTCGAGGCCCTTCAGCGAACGCAGAATGCTGACCGGCGGAGTGAAGCTTGCCCCTGTTATGCGGGAGCGCTCATGCTGCCAGCGCTTCGCCGCCCAAATGGCGATGACGAAGTACACCGTGCCGGCCACAGCCAGTAACGCGCAAAGCGCTGCGAGGATGGGAAGGATTGGAGGCATGAAGAGCTGTTCAGATTAGCAGAAGGAAGTGGAAGCGCCAGACTTTAACCGTCGAAATGGCGGCCGCGTTATTATGGGGTGCTGCAGGAACCTTCGACAGAAGAGAGCCGATGATCAACGGGAAGCGCGTGGCCGTCGTCATGCCGGCCTACAACGCAGAGCAGACGCTGGAAGCGACGGTGCGGGAGATCCCCGACCTGGTGGACATTCGCATCCTGGTGGATGACTACAGCAAAGACAAGACCGTGGAGGTGGCCCGGCGTCTGGGCCTGATCGTATTCGTACATGATCGCAACCTTGGCTATGGCGGAAACCAGCAGACGTGCTACCGCGAAGCCATGGCTGCAGGCGCCGACGTTGTGGTCATGCTCCACCCGGATTATCAGTACACGCCTCTGCTCATCACCGCGCTGGCCAGCATGGTGGCCTACGATGTCTATGATGTAGTGCTGGGCTCACGCATTATCGGCGGCCAGGCGATGAGCGGCGGCATGCCGTTGTACAAGTACATTTCCAACCGCTTCCTGACCGCCTTCGAGAACCTGTTTCTGCGCGTCAAGCTCTCCGAATACCACACCGGCTATCGCGCCTTCAGCAGCAAGGTGCTGACCACGCTGCCCCTCATGGAAAACTCGCAGGACTTCGTCTTCGACAACCAGATGCTGGCCCAGTGCGTATATTTCGGCTTTCGCATCGGGGAGGTGTCGTGCCCGACGAAGTACTTCGA
>JBKQKT010000524.1:0-7021 GCA_052147365.1 Candidatus Korobacteraceae bacterium
AGCTAAGGACCTGATCGAGCCTGTCCGCGATTCAGAACGGAAATAAACATGAAAACCACCCTTACTACCGCATTACCTTCGCAAATCGAAACTGAGTGCCTGGTCATCCCGGTGCTCGACGCCGCCGAGAACAACAATGGCGACAAATCCGCCAAGCCCGAACCCCGGCTGCAAACGACCGACAAAGCCGTCATCGCGGCTGCGGCCGACCTCCTCGCCTCCGGCGAAGTCACCGGCAAGATGCTGGAGACCACACTGCTGCACAAGCCTGCTGGCTTGACGGCCAAGCGCCTGCTGCTGATAGGCGGCGGCAAGGCGAAGAACTTCTCGTCCTCCGAGCTGCGCAAGCTGGCCGGGGCGGCTGTGCGCTATCTCAAGGCCAAGGACCTGAAGTCCTTTGCCTTCCTAGCGCCCAACCTGCGCGGTGGCATGGAAGACTCCGTGAAGTCCCTCGTCGAGGGCGCCTTTGTTGGCAACTTCGAGCCAGACTATTACAAGAGTGACCGCAAGGAGCAGAAGATCGACGAGTTGGTCATAGTCGCCGCAAAAGGCAACGACAAATCACTGAAAGCTGCGATGGAGCAGGGCCGCATTATTGGCGAAGCCCAGAACTTTACCCGCGATCTCGTCAATGAGCCCGGAAATCGGATGACGCCAACCATCCTTGCCGACCGCGCCAAAGCGATGTGCGACGATGTGGGACTGCAATGCGACATCTACGGCCCCGACAAAATCAAAGAGCTGAAGATGGGCGCATTCTGGAGCGTGGCGCAAGGCTCCGACGAGGAGCCGCGGCTGATTGTGATGCGATACGAACCGAGCCGCGCGCCTAAAAATCATGTGCTCGGACTGGTTGGGAAGGGAGTCACCTTCGACACCGGCGGTATCTCCATCAAGCCGGCTGACGGCATGGAGAAGATGAAGTACGACATGGCGGGAGGTGCTGCGATGATAGGAGCCATGCGCGCCATCGCGCAGCTCAAGCCGAATGTGCGGGTCATCGGAATCGTCTGCGCCACAGAGAATATGCCCTCCGGCAAGGCGCAGAAGCCGGGCGATGTCCAAATTGCAATGTCAGGCAAATCCATCGAGATTATCAACACTGATGCCGAAGGCCGCCTGGTGCTGGCCGACGGCTTGCATTACGCGCAGCAGCTCGGCTGCACCCACCTGATTGACGCTGCGACCCTAACCGGTGCCTGCGTCATCGCTCTGGGCATGGTGAATGCTGGGGTCTTCGCCAACGATGACAACTTTTATAAGGCCTTCAGCAAGTCGTTGCAAAAGTCGGGAGAGAAGATGTGGCGGCTGCCGGTGGATGATGAATACCGCGAGATGATCAAGTCCGGCATCGCCGATATTGTTAACAGCGGCGGCCGCTGGGGTGGCGCGGTGACCGCGGCCATGTTCCTGAAGGAGTTTGTAAGCGGCAACACCCCGTGGATCCACCTCGATATTGCAGGTGTTGCGTGGATTGAGGACAACAAACCCTGGATTGCCAAGGGGCCATCGGGAGTTCCGGTGCGCTCACTGGCGGAGTTTGCGCGCGACTTTGCGGCTCAGTAGCAGGCTGATGACGGGCGGAAGAGTCAGACGTATCACATTGTGTGATACGCGGGGTGGCGGCTTATTCCATGCTCATGGAGACATTGTCATACATCCCACAAAGTGAGGGCTCGGCGCCGAAAGTACGCGCTCTGACGTTTACAAACTTTTAACACATATTTCGTTGTTTTCTATTGTCAACGTCACACACCACAGGTACTCTTTACCTAATTGCAAACCTGATCGGAGAGAGGGGAGTGCGCTAAACAGCCGCTCCCCATTTTCATTGCAGTTGCCAGCGGTCAGTTGCCGGTGTGCGCCTCTTCGGCTAACAACTAACTCCCGTTTGCGCTCTTCCGCCCCCGCCACTACCATGATCTTGCTATGCCAGTCACAACGGATTCCCCCAGCACTAGCTATGTGCCGGTGAAGGCGCCGCGTGGCAACCAGCTCTCCTGCAAAGGATGGGCGCAGGAAGCCGCCATGCGCATGCTGATGAACAACCTCGACCCGGACGTCGCTGAGCGCCCACAGGACCTCGTGGTGTACGGCGGCACGGGCCGTGTCGCGCGCAATTGGGAGTGCTATCACGCAATCGTCAGCTCGCTGCGCTCCCTCGCCAACGACGAGACGCTGTTGGTGCAATCGGGCAAGCCGGTCGGAGTCTTCCGCACTCACGACTACGCGCCGCGTGTGCTCATCTGCAACGCAAATCTCGTCGGCCACTGGTCGAACTGGGAGAAGTTTAACGAACTGGAGAAGCTTGGTCTCATCATGTACGGCCAGATGACCGCTGGCTCGTGGATTTATATAGGCTCGCAGGGCGTCATCCAGGGAACGTACGAGACTCTCTCTGCCGCGGGCGAGAAGCACCTCGGCGGCGAGCTTGCAGGCAAACTGATCGTCTCCGGCGGCATGGGCGGCATGAGTGGCGCGCAGCCGCTGGCGGCGACCATGACCGGCGCTTGCTACCTCGGCATCGAGGTTGATCCCGAACGTATTAAGAAGCGCCTGCGCACCGGATATTGCGACTTCATGGTCAACTCGCTCGATGAGGCGCTGCGCATCCTGAAGAACGCCGTGCGGAAGAAGGAGAACATCTCTGTCGGGTTAGTTGGTAATTGCGGCGACATTATCCCTGAGCTGGCCGAGCGCGGTGTGCTACCCGACATCCTGACTGACCAGACCTCGGCGCACGATCCGCTGAACGGTTACATTCCTAACGGAATGTCGCTGGAAGCCGCGCTGGAATTGCGCCAGCGTGATCCGAGGGGATATTTGGAGCGCTCGCTCGATACCATGGCGCGCCACGTCGAAGGCATGCTCAAGTTGCAGAAGATGGGTTCGGTCACATTTGACTACGGCAACAACATTCGCACCTTCGCCTTCGAGCACGGCGTGAAGGATGCTTACGATTTTCCCGGATTCGTGCCCGCATATATCCGTCCGCTCTTCTGCGAGGGGCGTGGGCCGTTCCGCTGGGCGGCGTTGTCGGGCGATCCTGCCGACATTCACACCACCGACGAACTCGTGCTGGAGATGTTCCCACGAAACAAGATCCTCAGCCGCTGGATTGAGCTGGCGCGTAAGCGCATCAAGTTTCAGGGGCTGCCGTCGCGAATCTGCTGGCTTGGCTACGGCGAGCGCGCGCAGTTTGGCCTAGCGCTCAACGAGATGGTGAAGAGCGGGAAGCTCAAAGCTCCGATCGTGATGGGCCGCGACCATCTCGACTGCGGCTCGGTGGCGTCACCATTCCGCGAAACCGAAGCCATGAAGGACGGCAGCGACGCCATCGCCGACTGGCCCCTGCTCAACGCACTGCTGAACACAGCTAGCGGCGCATCGTGGGTGTCCATCCACAACGGGGGCGGCGTGGGCATCGGCTATTCGGAGCACGCTGGACAAGTGACCGTCGCCGACGGCACCGACGCGATGGCGAAACGCATCGAGCGCGTGCTGACGAACGATCCGGGAATTGGCGTCGCTCGACACGTGGATGCCGGATATGAGGAAGCCAAGCAATTCGCGGCGGAGAAGGGAATTAAGGTGCCGATGGAACGGAGCAGCTAGCAACCATCAACTAGCAGCTGGCAACCAGGTCCTGGACTCCATCGCTCGGTAGTTAGTTTGCAACCTATTATGAGTTGTCATCCCGAGCGAGGACTTAAGTCCGGAGCGAGGGATCTGCGGTTGGTATGTTTACGAAAGAATTTCCTTGAACCTCGATCCTCGAAATCCTCCTGCAATCCTGTTGGTCCACGTCGCGCAGCTCCTCACCCTGCGCAGCGCGTCCAGCGATGGCGCCCCGCGCCGCGGCACGCAGATGCGCGAGTTGGGCATCATCGCGGACGGCGCGGCGCTCATCTTCGACCGAAAGATTGTTGCCGTCGGCACGACCGACGAAGTCGCGAAGCACGAATTGGTACGGAAGGCCGACGAAATCGACTGCTCCCACAATGTGGTCCTACCGGGATTTATTGACTCGCACACGCATCCCATCTTCACGGCGCCGCGCCTGATTGACTTCGAGAAGCGCACGGCGGGCGCATCGTATGAGGAAATCGCCGAGGCAGGCGGCGGCATTCGCACCAGCCTGCGCGGCGTGCGTGATGCGTCACCGAAGGAGCTCGTTGAGCACGTGCTGAAAGCATTCGACGAGATGGCTGTGCAAGGCACGACGACGGTGGAAGCGAAGTCGGGTTATGGCCTTTGCTTTACCGCCGAAATGAAATCGCTGGAGGCCATTCGCGAGGCCTCGCATCAATGGCCTGGTACGGTGGTTCCGACTCTACTTGGTGCCCACGTGGTAGCGCCCGAACACCGCGACCATCCCGAGGAATACGTCCGTATTATTTGTGAAGACATGATTCCCACCGCGGCAAAGCTGAAGCTGGCGGCGTTTGTTGACGTCTTCTGTGAGCGCGGGGCCTTCACCATGGAACAGTCGCAGCGCATCCTGCGCACCGCCGTCGAACATAACCTCGGAGTGCGGGCGCACGTTTGCCAACTCACGCCGGAAAAGCTTGCTCCGCTGGTGGAGTTCCATCCTGCCTCCCTTGATCACATGGACTTTGTTAGCGACGAAGACATCGCTGCGCTGGCGAAGCTCGACACCGTGGCGACGCTTCTGCCCGCCGCCAACTACTTCCTCGGCCTCAAAGACTTTCCGCCCGCTCGTAAGCTTATAGACTCGGGCGCGCCTGTAGCGCTCGCCACCGACTACAACCCCGGCACGGCGCCCACTCCGTCCATGCCCTTTGTGCTGTCGGCCGCTTGTACGCACATGAACATGTCGCCCGCCGAAGCCATAGTCGCCGCCACCTACAACGGCGCTTGTGCGTTGCGCTTGCAAGGCCGAAAGGGAAGCCTCGAACCTGGCAAGGATGCCGACATCGCGATCTTCGATGCCTCTGATTACCGAGAGCTGGCCTACTGGTTTGGGGTGAACCGCTGCCGAGCGACGTTAATCAACGGAATAGAGCTTTCAGAACCGCGAGATATGAGCTAAGTTGCTGCTCGCCTGCCGCTCACACCTTTTGCCGGAAACCGTCTAAAATTATGCAATATCTGTGGAACTCGAACCGGGTTCCGCGCGTACCTCCTGTCATTGCTAATGGGGCATCTTCAAATTTCTGAGAGTGTGATATGAAACGAATCCTGCTTTTATTTGCTGCGGGCCTTGTGCTCTGCAGCGCCGCGGTTGCGCAGCGCCTTCCGGGGGGCGCGAATCCCGATCACTATGCGCTCACCGTCACCATGAATTTTCCCAACAACACCTACGACGGTGACGAGACGATTGATCTCACTCTCACCAAGCCCAGCAACACTATCACGCTCAACGCTGTGGAAATTGACTTCCACGATGTGAAAGTGACTGCGGACGGACAGACGCAAGCCGCCAAGGTCTCCAGAGATGAGAAGAACGAGATGGCGACCTTCACCCTGGACAAGCAGCTTCCCGCCGGTCCTGCCACGGTGCACATCAAGTACACCGGACACCTCAATGACAAGCTGCGCGGCTTCTACCTGAGTACCTACAAGGGCCGCAAGTACGAAGTCTCGCAGATGGAAGCGACGGATGCCCGCGTAGCGTTCCCGTGCTTCGACGAACCGGACTACAAAGCTACCTTTGACATCACCGCCATCGTGGACAAGGGGGACACCGCCATCTCCAACGGTGAGGTGGTTTCCGATATTCCTGGTCCCGGCGACAAGCACACCATCAAGTTCACCCCATCGCCCAAAATGTCGAGCTACCTGGTAGCGCTGACCGTCGGTGACTGGAAGTGTGCCTCCGATCAAGTGGACGGAATCAAGCTGAATGTCTGCACCGTTCCCGGCAAGGAAAACCTCACGCGCTTCCCGCTGGACGCAACTAAGGCGATTCTCCACTACTACAACAACTACTATGCGGTGAAGTATCCCCTGCCTAAGCTAGACCAGATCGCGGTGCCCGACTTCCAGGCCGGCGCCATGGAGAACTGGGGCGCCATCATTTACCGCGAGACCGCATTGCTGATCGATGAGAAGACAGCCTCTGTCGGTTCCAAGCAGGGAGTCGCCGATACCATTGCCCACGAAGTGGCGCATCAGTGGTTCGGCGATCTGGTGACCATGAAATGGTGGGATGACATCTGGCTCAACGAAGGCTTTGCCACGTGGATGACTCCGCACCCCGTCGCGCAGTGGAAGCCCGAGTGGATGGAGAACCAGGACGTCGTGGATGGAACCATGCGTTCCCTGAGCGGCGACTCGGTGCAGAACACGAGGCCCATTCACCAGGCAGCCGAAACCCGCGGCGAGATTGAGAACCTGTTCGACGGGATCGCCTACGGCAAGACGGCTGCGGTACTGCATATGCTGGAGGCCTACCTGGGCCCTGAGACTTTCCGCGCAGGTGTAAACCTTTATTTGAAGGAACACGCTTATGGGAATGCAACTGCGCCTGATTTCTGGAACGCGATGACTCGCAGCTCGAAGCAGCCTGTAGACCAGATCATGCCGACATTCGTCATGCAGCCCGGCGCTCCCTTTGTGGGTGTCGAGGCCAAATGCGAGGGCGGCAATACCACGCTGAAGCTCTCGCAGAAGAGCTTCCTGGAAACGCCTGACGCCTTTAATGCGCCGAACGACGAGATATGGCAAATCCCAGTCTGCGCCAAGGGTGTCAGCGAGGCTTCAGCCGGCAAGCAGGAATGCTTCCTTCTGACGCAGCGGCAGCAACAGTTCACGTTAAAGGGCTGCTCCAAGTTCGTCTTCCCGGATGCGGGCGCCCTCGGCTACTACCGTTTTGATTATGACGCGGCAGCTCTGCATTCGCTGGGCAACGCGGTGGAGCATGTGCTCACTCCGGAGGAACGTATCGCGCTGGTCAGCAATGAGTGGGCCCTGATGCGGGTCGGCAAGCACGGGGTGGGCGACTATCTCGCGCTCGGCGATCAATTGAAGAACACCCCGGGAGTGGACTTGCTGATGA
>JBKQKT010000525.1:0-18124 GCA_052147365.1 Candidatus Korobacteraceae bacterium
CGTTGAAGCCTGCCTGCTGATGGGCAGGTGTTACACTGCGGGGTTTTCCAGGACAATCATTCCATGGCGAAAATTACTGGTTTCGAATGCAGTAAGTGCGGAGAGACTCTTCCTCCGCAGGCTGCGCCGACGATTTGTCCCAAGGATGGCGGGCCGCTGTATGTCCGCTATGACCTTGCCTCGATTCGCCGCGATACGACTCGGGAGTCGGTCAATTCTGGCCCGAAAAGCATGTGGCGATACGCGGTCGTGCTACCTGACGCCGAACCGGTCACTCTGGGAGAGGGCTTCACTCCGCTGTTGCCGAGCCGCAAATATACCAACCTGCTGATCAAGGATGACGGGTTGAATCCCACCGGCTCATTCAAAGCGCGTGGCATGAGCGCAGCTCTTACCATGATGCGGCATTATGGGCGGAAGAAGCTTGCAGCGCCCTCGGCCGGAAACGCCGGTGGCGCTCTGGCTGCCTACGCCGCCGCCGCGGGGCTGGAGGCGCACGTCTTCATGCCGAAAGATGTGCCCATCGCCAACCGCCTAGAGGTTGAGGCCAGCGGAGCATACCTGACGTTGGTGGACGGCCTCATCAGCGATTGTGGGCGGATGGTGGCGGAGCGTAAAGAGAAGGAAGGATGGTTCGACGTGTCAACACTGAAGGAACCCTTCCGCGTCGAGGGCAAGAAGACCATGGGGTACGAGGTCGCCGAGCAAATGGGATGGAGCTTGCCCGACGCCATCATTTATCCGACGGGCGGCGGCGTGGGGCTGATCGGGATGTGGAAGGCGTTCGAGGAAATGGAGGAACTGGGCTGGATTAACAAGGACAAGAGGCCCAAGATGATCTGCGTACAATCAGATGGTTGTGCGCCAATTCCTAAAGCTCTACATGAGGGTAAGGTTGCCTCGGAAATGTGGCCGGAAGCGCATACGCTTGCAGCCGGACTGCGAGTGCCGAAAGCTTATGGCGACTTCATCATCCTCGACATCGTGCGCAAGAGTAACGGCACAGCGACCGCGGTCAGCGACGATGACATCATGATCGGTGTAAAAGAACTCGCCTCCACCGAGGGCATCTTCGCTTGTCCCGAGGGAGGGGCGGCCCTCGTCGCGTACAACCAGCTTCTGCAGAACGGATTCCTGAAAAGCCGTGATCGCGTTGTCATGTTCAATACCGGCTCGGGATACAAATACCTCGACGTCTTTGCCAAATATTGGGGCGTGGAGGCGTTCGCTGGCGAGCTGAAGCTGCCGGCGGCCCGGAATACGGGTGGCATCATTGGGCCGTACTAGAGTAACGAGTAGCATCAGGCAAACAACGGGCTGAATCGCCCCGCACAGCAAGGGAGTCAAACTTAGAGCCTGCCTTCAGTATTTTGGTCGGGAAGCAAACCCAACGTGCTGAATGCATATCACCGCCTTTCAGGAGACGACTCCTTGCGAGACTTCGATAGCTTGTCGCAAAAGGAAATCCTTGCTCTGGCGATTTCGCTAGAGGAAGAGGACGAACGTATTTATTCCGATTTTGGCGAGAGCCTGCGGGAAAACTTCCCCGGCACGGCGCAGGTGTTTGAAGAGATGCGCCAGGAGGAGATCGGGCATCGCCGCCGCTTGATCGAGTTATACAAGCAGAAGTTCGGCGAGCACATCCCGCTCATCCGCCGCCAGGATGTGCGCGGATTTGTACAGCGCAAGCCGATCTGGTTGAACACGCCGCTTCGGCTGGAACAAATCCGCGGCCAGGTCAGCGCGATGGAAGTAGAGACGCGTCGTTTCTATACGCAGGCGGCGGCACGCGCTCAGGATGCCAGCATACGCCAGTTGCTTGATGACCTGGCCGCGGAAGAGGCTGTTCACGTCGAGCGCGCGCAGGAGCTGGAGAAAACCGAACTCAAGCCCGAAGTTCGCGAAGAAGAAGACAAGGCCAAACGCCGTCTCTTCGTTTTGCAAATCGTGCAGCCGGGTCTCGCGGGCTTGATGGATGGTTCGGTTTCGACGCTGGCTCCCGTCTTTGCAGCGGCGTTTGCCACGAAGAACACTTGGGATGCCTTTGCTGTCGGTCTGGCGGCATCGCTGGGAGCGGGCATCAGCATGGGCTTCGCCGAGGCCCTTTCCGACGACGGCAGCCTGACTGGCCGCGGCACTCCGTGGCTGCGTGGCACAGTTTGCGGGGCGATGACCGCGCTGGGCGGCATCGGCCACACGTTGCCATTTCTCATCCACAACTTTAACGTCGCGATGACGGTGGCCATCGCGGTGGTCTTGGTCGAACTGGCAACCATAACATGGGTGCGTCATCGCTTCATGGACACGCCGCCGCTGTCAGCTGCCATGCAGGTGGCGCTGGGTGGCGCGTTGGTGTTCGCCACCGGGATACTGATTGGCAGCGCGTAGCCGTGGATATACGCGTAGATGGGTGATTGCGCGTAAATATAGTAAATCAGGACGACTGGGCAGGGACTCGAGTTGTGGATTCGGCTGTATCTTCTCCTGTGGTGCTAAACTTCTGCAGCATGATTGCAAAATTGCTGCCAATCGCCGTCTTGATAGGAGTAGTTACACCAGCATTTGGGCAAGGCGCTACCCGCCCCAACGTCCCCGACAAGATCAAAGCGCCCGCCGGCGAGGAAGTTATCCTCCAAGTACACGCGACAGGCTCACAGATATACGTATGTCAGCCGGGCACGGACGGCAAGGGGGCCTGGACCTTGAAGGCTCCAGAAGCAGAGCTTCATGATCAACAAGGAGCGATCGTCGGCCGGCACTATGCGGGACCGACCTGGAAAGACAATGATGGTAGCGAAGTTACCGGAAAGGCCGCGGCGCGGGTCGAATCGCCCGATCCGGATTCAATTCCCTGGCTGCTGGTAAGCGTGACCGGTCACTCCGGAGAGGGCGTGCTGAGCCGAGTTACCAGCATCCAGCGAGTCAATACAAAAGACGGCCTGCCGCCACCGGCAGCGGAGTGCAATCCTGCAAAACAAAATGTCGAAGTAAAGAGCCCGTACACTGCCGATTACTACTTCTACGCACCGCCAAAGTGACACGGGCATTTTAGTGTCGCCTGTGGGCGACGCGGCGCCCGTCCAAGCTAATCTCGCTGGGGTGAGCTCTTTGCCCCGCTCACATCTTGGCGCTGTCGGCCTTCGACTCGCTAAGGTCGAGAGTGGATTGCTCTTCGTCTTCCTGCCAATCGGGCGATTGCAGCTCGAACGGAGCTTTGTCCAACTGCTCGAGTTCGGGCAGGGCGGCCGCGGCGAGCGAGCGGTCGAGTTCGGGGAATTTCCGCGCTGCGGGGAAGACGCGGCGCTCCATGGAGCCCAGCATCTCGTTGTAGGCGGTAACGGCGCCGCCGAGCTTCTTGCCCATCTCGTGAACGTGCCCAGCCATACTGCCCAGCCGCTTGTAGAGATCGCGTCCTGCCTGGCTGATGTGGCGCGCGCTGTCCGCCAGGTTCTTCTGGTTCCACCCGTAAGCAACCGCTTTCAGCAACGCGATCAGCGTGGTGGGCGAGGCCACGATGACCTTGCGGCTGACCCCGTAATCAATCAGCTCTGAATCGCAATCCATGGCGGCGCGGAAGAAAACCTCGCCGGGTAGAAACAGCACCACGAATTCCGGGGTGCACGGCAGTTGCTCCCAGTACGACCGTGCGCCGAGGCCATCAATGTGATGCCTCATCTGGCGAGCGTGGTCGGCTAGGCGAGCGTCGCGCGTGGCCTCGTCCGCTGCTTCCAGAGCGGCGAGATAGGAGGTCAGCGGCACTTTGGCGTCCACAATAATCTGCTTTTCTCCCGGTAATTGGACGACCACGTCCGGGCGGGAGCGGCGCTCGTCGCCGGTAATAGTTTCTTGCTCGAGGAAATCACAGTGTTCGAGCATGCCTGCCAGCTCGAGCACGCGACGCAGTTGCAACTCGCCCCAGCGCCCGCGTGCCTGCGGCTCGCGCAGCGCCTTGACGAGGTTGCCGGTCTCCGTTTGCAGCGCTTTTTGAGTATCGAGCAGCGACGCCACCTGTGACGTCAGCGTGCCGTAGGCTTGCGCGCGCGTCTTCTCCAGCTCCCTCACCTGTTCGTCCACTTGCTTGAGCGACTCAGCGACCGGCTTAACGAGCATTTCGACGGCTTTCTCGCGCGCTTCCAATTCCCCTTTGGCCTCGGATTGGTACTTCTCCAGCGTGGCCTTCGCAAGCTCGAGAAAGTTCGCGTTGCTGCTCTCCAACGCCGAGTTGGCAAGCGCCTTAAAGCTGTTCTCCAGCTCGGTCCGCGCAGAAGTGATGAGCAGCAGCTTCTCTTGTGTGGCTTCGCGCTCGGAGGCGAGGGTCGCCTCCAGCGATGCCTTGGCGGTCAGTAGAGATGAGATTTCAGTTTGCCTGCGCTCCAGGTCGGCTCTGGTCGCGGTCAGCTCCTGTTCGAGCGCACCCTTGCGCTCGGCCAGAGCGGCGCTCTTGAAGTAGGTAGCCAGTGCAGCCACCACCGCAAGAATCGCAGTAGTCACAAGAACGATGACGGGAAAGGTCATGGCCTCTTCGCCCTTCGCTGCTCGCCTCTCGCTCTTCGCCAGTAGATAACGCTTAAGCCAGCAGGCGAAAGAACGGCGAAGACAGTTTATCAGGGAACGATGCTGTATTGTAAGTTGGCAGGGCGACGAACGGAAGGAGCGAATGCCGTGTCTAATGCTTAATCGGATGCGCTCTTACCTCAGCCACGGCTTGATTCTGGCTTTGCTGGTCGCAATGCTGCTGACGGCGGCTGCCTTTGCCCAGCAACAGTTCGATGCGGCCGGCGAGAAGCAGTTGGTCGAGCTGATCAACCAGGAGCGCGCTCGCGAGGGGCTGGCGCCGCTAGGGGTGGATGAGCGGCTAACGCAGGCAGCTCGCAAGCACACCGTACTGCTTGTGAAACATGCAGGGCTCTCACATCAGTTTGTGGAAGAGCAGCCCCTGCAAGCGCGATTTGCGGACGAACGCCTGCGCTCCGACCGCCAGGCGGAAAACGTTGCCCTGGAAATGGAAGTTGCCGGGGCTCATGCCGTGCTGATGAACTCACCGCCTCATCGCGCCAACATTCTCAGTCCCAAGTACAACGCCTTAGGCGTAGGCGTGATGCTAAGCGGCGATCGGGTGTACGTGACTGAGGACTTTGCGCATCGCCTGCCGGATTATTCCGATGCCCAAGCCGACGAGGTCCTGCTGCAGACGATTAACCAATATGCGGGTTCCATGGGAATGCCCGCGCCAATGCGTAAGCCCCAATCTGCGATACGGAATATGGCTTGCGACATGGCGGTGATCGACGCCCTGGACACAGGTACCCCCAGGAGCATTGTCGGCGTTCATCGAGTGATGGCGTGGACGGCCACCGAGCTGGACCAGCTTCCTGAGAGTGTCAAGGCCGCGATCGCGCAGCCGCTGAAGAACGGATATTCGTTGGGAGTCTGTTTTGCAGCTAGCCCGACCCATCCAGGGGGCATGTATTGGATCGTAATGGTTGCATACTGATACGAAAGTAATCACCACCGAGGACGCGGAGAGCACGGTCATGCATGAATTCTCTTCATTGAACTCCATGTCTCTGTGGTGAACAAATCGTCTTGCAGGCAAGTCCCGCTGTGCTAACCTCGCTTCGGAGATGGCAGAACAACCTCATATCTACGTCGGTACGGCTGGATGGTCGTACAAGGACTGGGAGGGCATTGTCTATCCGGCCCAGCTCAAAAAGTCGCAGCATCCGGTGGAATACCTGGCGCGTTTCGTGGACGTGATCGAGATCAACACTTCGTTCTACGGCCACATCAGGCCGGAGTGGGGCAAGCTTTGGTGCCGCAAGGCGCGTGCCGTGAATTCGAAGTTTTTGTTCACCGCCAAGCTCAATCGGGCCTTCACCCATTCGCCGATCGCCGTGGTCGAGAGCACATCCGCCGAAACGATTCGCGCCACTCCCGAAGATGAGCAACTGGCCAAGGAGGGTCTTGCGTCCATCGCCACCGAAGACATGCTGGGCGCGGTGCTAGCGCAGTTCCCCATCTCCTTCAAGAACACAAATGCAAACCGCGATTACCTCGATGGAGTGATCGAGAGGTTCAAGCAGTTTCCGCTGGTGGTGGAAGTTCGGCACAACAGTTGGACCAACGAAGGAACGCTACGCTACTTCGCCGAAAAGAACATAGCCTTTTGTAACATTGACCAGCCGCGGCTGGGCAAGGCGGTGGGCCCAACCGAGCACGTCACCGCGCCGCTTGCCTATGTCCGCCTGCACGGGCGCAACTACGATCAGTGGTTTGACAGCGACTCGCGCAACGATCGCTATAACTATCTTTACGCCGCGCCCGAGCTGGAAGGATGGAAGACGCGCATTGATGCCATCGCCGGAAAAGCTAAAAAGACCTTCGTCGTGGCCAACAATCACTTCGAGGGTAAAGCCGCGGTCAATGCACTGCAGTTGAAACATCTACTGACAGGACGCGCGGTGGCGGTGCCGGACACGCTGCTGAAACGGTATTGGGAGTTAGGCGAAATCGCGGCGAGGCTGCCGGAGTAGCAAGCAGCCAACCTTCACGGACTATCACTTTCTGATTTCGAGCTTTTCTCCATACCCTACCGTGGTTTGCGTTTGAGCGGCTTGCCTATCGCGAGAAGGAATATGGCATTTTTCCCTTTCGCGTGCGGCGAAAAAAAGTCAGTCACGTCATCATCAAAGAAGGTCAGCCCGGTTGCACCCAGATGCTGGGCATACGCAGCCAGGTACATCCGGCCGCCGATGGCTCCCGCCTCCAACTGGAGGGCCCGGTAGCCGCGGTTCCCATGTAGCTCCAGGATGCGATTCAAATCCGCCAGAAAGAAGATGGCTACGCAGGCGTCCGCCGGAAGCTCTTGCTCCAGACCAAGATGGTAGGCCTCCGAGCGGAATTTCCCTTCCTTCAAGAGCTCCAGGGTGTTTCCCTCACGACGGAAGAAATAAGCGCCCGGCTTGAGCCCTTGCACCGAATGCACGATAAGGTAAAGATCGTTGAGCTGTGTGCCGGGAGGCCTAAGAAAGTCAGCCGCAAGACCTCGCGTGGCGCGGTCAAAAATGGTTGATAGTTGTGCCAGCGTAATTGACGCCGTTCTGTCGAACGTTCGGGTCGAGCCGCGGCGCAGAATTACCTGCTCGATCGTGTCGGTCGGTTGTTCTTCTTCCGGCAGTGGCTGGAGAGGGAGCAGCTCGCCTGCCGAAGCGGACGATGGAAGGATCCGGTTCTTCTCGCGCCACTGCGCCACTTCCTCTTCGGACTCAAGCGAGGACGCGTCGTGCATCTCAAGCATGGCGGGATACTCGACCTCATGCTGCGAAAGCGGGATCGTCTCGAGGCCGAGCGCCGGAATCTCCTTCGGTTCCGGTGAACTCTCCGATGTGTGCCCGATTGGTACAAGGCACAAAGAAACCTCACGTCGAGTATTGAGATCAAGCAGGCGGTTCACCTGGGTGTCCACGAATCCGAGCACAATCTCGGCCCGTAGCCCCGAAGCCGCTGAAACGGCTAGCATGTTCGCCAGCAGCGTGCCGCTGTCCCAACCGAAATGGCGATAAGTGCGCGCCTGGTATTTCCAGGCGTTTCGCCAGTAGGTTCCGGTGCAGATAATCGTCGCGGACGCGTGAGCTACCACGGGTTCCATCGCTGCCGCCTGAGCCAGGTTGTTGCGAAAATCACCCTTTCGCAGAAGCCCTAGCGATACATCCGCGGGATTGAAGTGATACACGCCGGCATCCAAACCCGGAAGATCGCCAGTCACTACATACAACTCGATCTCGTAGAGAGCACCAGTGCAGGCTGCGGCGCGAAAGTAAATTTCTCCGCCTGGATATGTGCGCTGTCTGGTAACTCCCGCCGAGAAATAGAGGATGCGTGCCAGATCCTGAAGGTCGGGCAGCGAATCGGCTCGCGGTGTGGGCGCTGGCTCTGAGATCGCGGACAATGCAGCCACCCCTGTTTGCGACACGTCCCGTGGCAACGGAACCGACTCTATTTGAGGATAAATCTTGAAAGGTAGCGGCCGATTCGCCCAGTCTAGAAAGTGCGGATTGTTACGAATACTCCAGTAAGAGTGCTTCGTGCCATCGTGATACTTCCAAGCCGCGTGGATGTCACGGTTGTTCATCGATTACTACGCCAGACTAACACCTGCGCCGGAACAGAGGCGCCGCAGCGTGCGGACTGTGGATTGTGCCTGGATCAGGCGCCAACCGAAACTTACAGCCGATTCGGTCGTGCATGCGACGAGTACGCGCATTCAGCGGCGACTAAAGGCGTTTACGACTATTGGTTGCTATTCGATCGGTTCGACGGTGATGGTCGGCTCACTGCGGTTCTTACGTTCCTGCCGCTGGATCAGGATTGTTGCCGACAACACAATAACGATGCCCACTACCTGCATGGGCGAAACCAGTTCGCCGAGGAGAAGAGCAGTCAGCAGAATTGCCCACACCGGTTCGAGGCAGGCGGTCACGATGGCGCGCGTCGGATCGAGGTACTGCAATCCCGTGAAGTACAGGGAAAACGGCACTAGCATCGAGGTAATCGCGAATACTGCCATAAACGTCCACTGTCCACGGCTGTAATGCTGGGCAATGATCTTCCACGGTGGATTCACGATCAGCCAGAAAAGCGCGGCGCCCAACAGTGCGTACAGCAGCACCGTCCAGCGATCATACAGTTGCAGCAGGTGCTGGCCGTACACGTTATAGAAAGCGAACGAGATGGCGGCCATCTCCGCTGCGATTACGCCTAGGGTGTCGAAGCGAGGTCCAGAAATGGCCAGCCAGGGGAACACACGCTGCGCGGCGATGCCACCAACGGCCAGCCCGCACCCGATAACGGCCAATATCACTCCGCTGATGCGGCGCGCGGTGGGCCGCTGGAGCCGTCGCGCCAGCATGTAGAGCAACACCCACACGGGGGCGACATATTGCAAGACGATCGCCAGCGCTACGGTCGTCTTCTCAATAGCATAAAAGTAGAAGAAGTTGGACGCGGCGACACCGAGAATTCCCAGCAGAAAGAACTGCAGCAGGTACTCGCCACGTACGAGCAGCGAGGAGCGGTTCCGCAGAAGAAGAATGGGCGCCAGCACCAGGAACGAGAGCGTGGTGCGGCTCTGCGCGAGAATGACGGGATCAATGGGGCGCAGGGCCTGCATTCCGCCCAGCAGCTTGCCAGTGAAGACCGCGCGCCCCATGGCGGCAGACAGTCCCCAGAAAAAGGTGGCAGCGGCGATGAAGAGATAGCCGCGCAAGGGATGGGGCTTGCTGGACACACTATTTGCTATTAGCTGTTCGCTTTTCGGCATTAGTTCTCAGCAGTCGAGAGCAAACGTCGTGGGGATAAACGCTCACGAAATTGTAGGCCGCAAGTGTGCAGTTGTCAGGAACTTGTTGGGGCTAACTCTTGGTTCTGAAGACCGAAAGGCGAAGAGCGAATTGCGGAAAAGCGGCTTTATTCGGAGTGCCGAGAGCGCTCCCGCTCTTCAGCCCGCAGCACCCGCTCCAAGGCATAAGGAGCGCGACGCGGCTCGTGGTGGTAGCGCACCTGCATCTCGCCGAGCAGGCCGAAGGCCAGCAGCTGGATGCCAGCCAGGATAAGGACTGCAGCAAAAACCACCAGCGGCCCGTGCTCCTCCATTACATCCCAGCTCGGGTTGAGGATCTTCTGAATCGCCAGCCAGGCTCCTACACCTCCGCCGGACAGCATCGCCACCATGCCTATGCTCCCGAAGAAATGCAGCGGCCGCGACATGTACTTGAGCAGGAACCGGATGGTGATCAGGTCGAAAACCACGCGGAAGGTGCGGGAGATGCCGTAGTGCGATTCACCGCGCTCACGGTTCACGTTGCGGATGGGGACTTCACAGATGGTGGCGCCGTACGCCGACGCCAGAGCGGGAATAAAGCGGTGCAGCTCGCCGTACAGGGGCACTTGCTGTACAATTTCGCGGCGATAGGCTTTAAAGGTTGTGCCAAAGTCGTGCAGCTCAACGCCGCTCAACTTGGCCATCAGCCAGTTGGCGACCTTCGACGGCACGCGCCGCATGACGAAGTTATCAATGCGCTGCTTGCGCCAGCCGCTGACAATGTCGTATCCCTCGCGTAACTTTTGCAGGAACACGGGAATGTCATTCGGATCGTGCTGCAAGTCGCCGTCCATGGCGATGACGTACTCGCCCTCGGCGTGGTCGAAACCCGCAGCCAGAGCGGAAGTCTGTCCGAAGTTGCGGCGCAGTTTAACGACAACCACGCGGCGGTCCACCGAGGATATCTGTTGCAGCATCCAGAAAGTATTGTCGTCGCTGCCGTCGTCCACGAACACGAGCTCGAAAGACTCGTTGTTAGCTTCCATTACCGCTTTGAGTCGGTCATAGAGCTCGGTCACGTTCTCTTCTTCGTTGTGAAACGGAACGACGATGGAGTACTTGAGCACAGGTTTGTAATTATAACGCCTGGTCGTCGCGCAATGGGAAAAGGATTGCCGGCGGCTTCTAGTTGGATACGCCTAACCACAGGTAATTGCAATGAATTGCAGCAGGCGGCTGACCCCCATTTCGAAGGGCTGTTGCTCGGTTATGAGACTGAGCACCAGATAGCCCTCGTCAGGAAAATCGTAGAAGTGTCCCGGCTGCACCAACACGTCCGTATTCTGCAGCAGGCGGATGGCGAGGTCTTCGTCCGACCCTGTTACCGGAACTCGCAGTACGGTATACCAGCCACCCTCGACTTCAAGGCGACAACATAGCTTCTGGGCTGCCAGTTGCGAATCCAGTTCCGCCAGGTTCTCGCGGATTCGAAACATAAGCTGACGATGGATTCCGTGCCGCTCCTCCAGCATCACGGGAACTGCCCACTGCACCGGAGCATTCATAGAAAGATACGTGTCGGCGATGACCTCCAGCCGTTGTAATGCCTCTGCTTTCAGGATTTCCGGGCCACTAACCAGAATCCACGCAACCTTCATCTGCGGCAGGCCGGAAATCTTGGATAGCCCGCTCAACGTAAACGTCAGCGCGTCACGGTTCGACGAGAAAGTCAGCGGTGGTTCGCTCCGGAGAGAGTAGTCAAGAAACACTTCATCAGCGACAATCGCTGTCTCGCTGGAGACGCAAAGGCGATTCAACTGCTCTATTTCGTGCGGCTTCACGTAGGAACCAGTGGGGTTGTTGGGATGGACCGCCAGCATAGCGCGGCATTGACTCCCACTAGCGGTCGCCCGCTCCATCGCTGTTTGTATCGAATGGAAGTCAATCTGCCAGCCGTGGTCGTACACCAGTTCGTAGGGCACGAGCTTCACGTCCTGGAGGTCGGCGAGAAAATCAAACAGCGGGTAACTGGGCGTCGGCGCCAACACCGCGTCGCTAGGATCGCATAGCAGGCGAAACACGAATGAATAGGCCTCGCTCGTGCTGGTCGTCAGGATCAGGTCGTCGGGCGAGATGCGACTGTTCCGTTCTGCGTAATAGGCAGCAATCGCCTGTCGCGCGGATAGCAATCCTTTAGGCTGCGGCTCATAGACCAAAACTTCACGATTGGTCAGCGCCTGGAGCAGTTGTTCCTCGCGATACTGCAACCCGATGCTCGTCGGATTCGACGCTGTCAGGTCGAGCACTTTCCTGTCTGCGCGCCGATGCGCCTCCAGCGCATCAGTGTAGCTATTGCGGCTGAGGGTCCACGACGTCCGTTGGGCAAAGAATCCACTCATAAGAGGAGGGATTATACAGGGTTCACTCGACGCATTATTTGCTGCGCGAAGTCTCGCCGAACCACCGGATGCTGGCGAAGTATCTCAACCCGTCCGACGGTTAGACGGCTTAGGAGGCTATCTCCCCCAATCCCAACGCCGCTGCACTTTGAAGCTGCGGTATAATTCCCCGCAGCTTAAACCGATGGAGGATAAAGCATGAAGAAACTGCTATTCGCTGGAGCCGTATCTCTGATGGTGCTGCCAATGCTGGCAACGGCGCAGAGCCCTTTCGACGGCACGTGGAAATTCGACGTGAACAGTATGCAGTTTGACAAGAAGCCGGATGAGTATCTACTTCAAAACGGCATGTACGATTGCAAAACCTGCAAGCCGCCGATTAGCATCAAGGCCGACGGCTCCGATCAAAAGGTCACCGGGCATCCTTACTTTGACACTATGAGTGTTAAGGCGGCTGACGACCACAATGTTGAGATGACTACCAAGCGAGACGGGAAGGTCGTTGGCACAGAGAAAGATTCGATCTCGTCGGACGGCAAGACTTTGACCATCAACTGGACGGACTCCGGCCAACCCAGCGGCGGGCCCCAGATGGGCACGTTCATGATGATCCGCGTCAAAAGCGGCCCAGCCGGCGCGAACCTGATCTCCGGCTCGTGGCGAGCAGAGAAAGCTCAGCAGTCAACCGAGAGCGGTCTCCTCTGGACCTTCAAGATCAGCGGCGATCAAGTGAAGATGACGAATCCGACCGGCCAGTCCTATACTGCCAAGCTGGACGGATCGGACGCTCCGTACAAGGGCGATCCTGGAATCACCAGCGTGTCGGTCAAGATGCACGGCAAGGACACGCTGGAGGAAACTGACAAACGTGACGGCAAGGTCATCTACATCTCAAGAATGACCGTGACCCCTGACGGCAAGACCATGAAGATCGTCTATGACGACAAGCTTCACGGAACGACCACCAAAGGCGACGCGATGAAGCAGTAACTGGTGCAGTTCAGAACGAAGGCCCGGCTGGTGCCGGGCCTTTTGTTTTGCGCCGAGGCAGATTTCTCGCTACTGGGTCACGGTTTTGACCGCGTCTCCCACTTTGAAGTCAGAGCCTGAAACCGGCGTACCGACGGCAGAGATCGCATCCACATCAGTGAGGCGAATTGTTCCCACGGGAGACGTCAGCCGGCGGATCACCTGGCCGGTTGATGGATCCTTGATCTCCTTGGTCACCCGTTGCACGGTCAACTGATCGCCGACCTTTAGCCCTGCTTTAGAGCCCACGTTCAGGACAACTTGTCCTCCGTCCACGGCTGCCACCAGTCCTTCCACCACGACGGTACGGGCTTCCAGCTTGGGAGCATCCGCAACGAGGCCGGCGCTCATCTCCGTGACCGCCGCATTTACCGCCTCACCGATGATGGTCTGCTGGAAGTCGCTGCTGCCAAAATCCACGGCGCCGCCACCCCAACCATGCCAGTTGCTGCCACCACCCAGCAGCGACGTACTCTCTCGTGACGATTCGCCTTTGCCGTCAGCTACCCCCATGATCTCGGCCGTGTCAATGTTTACGATGCGGGCATCCACTACGCAAATGGCCTTGCTCTTCTTGTGGCTGAAGCCGCCCAGGCCATATCCGCCCCAACCACCACCGCCGCCTCCGACCTTGGTGTTCTGATTCTCGCCGCCGAATTGAGTGACACTGCCCACGATGATGGCGTCCACTCCCAGGATTTTTCCTATTTTTGCCGCCGAGTTGGGATTGGCGCGATCACTGTTGGAAAAATTCTGCTCGGCTAGGATCTTATCCATCGCTTTGCGTTCGATCACTGAGTAAGTGCCGTCCTGCACTAGGTGCCGAACGAGCAGATCCGATATCCCTTTTCCCACGTCAACATTGGTACCGAAAACCGCGGCCGAGTTACTCTGCACCGTCGCAAAGTCAAAGTCAAACACGGCTACGCGCTTCTTTCGCCCCTGGGCTTGCGGAGTACCCGATGGCGTCGCGGTTGCCCCCGCCGCCGTAGTGGACTGCGCTTCCGCTACAGTTACGAAAAGCGACCAAAGTATTAGCGTGGTCCAAAAACTTTTGTTCATGTCCGTTTTCTCCCTCTGCATATTACAAGAGAAACATGGCTCGACAAAAACCGGACCGCGAGGCACACCGCCTACGTAAACCTTCCCAGCAGGTCAATGACCAAAGTCACAATGCACGGTGAGGCGGGCAACCTGCCTCATGCATCATTAGTGACATATACTCTTCGTCGAGGTGGCAGGCGTTTCGCCGCAGCATTCAACGTGAAGGACGACAAGCAATGAGATGGATGTTACGGTCGAAGATCCACAAAGCGACCGTTACCGACGCAAATCTTCTTTACGAAGGTAGTATCACCATTGACCAGGAGTTGATCGAACGGGTCGGACTGCTACCTGGCGAGAAGGTGCTGGTGGTGAGCAACACTTCCGGCGCGCGACTCGAAACCTATGTGATTTCCGGTGAACCCGCCTCCGGCATGATCTGCATTAACGGCGCGGCCGCTCATTTGATCAAGAAGGGCGAAGAGGTCATCATTATGGGCTTCGAGCTAACTGATTCGCCGATTCACGCCAGCGCGGTACTCGTCAATCGCGAGAACAAATTCCTCAAGGCGATGTAGGTCACTGCGTTCGCGCCTGCGATGGATCGCCCGTCTTCGCCGTGTCCACGTCAATGTGCAGGCCTGAAGTTGACGGCACTCCGGGCGGATAGCAGTTGCCATCCTGAGCATAAGTCTGGCGGCAGGCCGAGGTCATCTCCGGCCGCTGCGGCGATTGCGCAAACTGCCAGACTTCCGCGAAGATTACGCCGCTTACCGAAGGTTGCGGCGCTGACTTTGGGAAAACGCAGCCCGGCGATGGGCCGCACTGATCGTCGCTGACGAAAAAGTGAATCTCGCGCCCACCGGAATGCTCGCGGATGTCATTCGCCGTAACGACCGACGTGCTGCCGGATTCGCGAAACGGAATTCCCGAGCAATAGAGGCCAGCCCGATAACCGCCGTACACTATGCCATCAACCCAAGCATGGATATAGGAGCGCTGCTCGGGCAGCATTCGGCCACCCTGTTCCTGATCGAGAAAGATAATTGCGCCCTTTGGGAATCCCTCTCGTTTGGCCGCCTCGACTGCGATCGCGGCGTCGCTCGTGCCAACGCGGGCGGCATTCCCCGAGGCCTTGAGTTGCTGATACTCTCGTCCGTTGAACAGCAGAAGGAAGCCGTAGCCCATCGCCTGCAGTTCCTTGCGCTTGCCCTGCCATGAATTACGATTCGAGCCCGGCGGGTTGCTGAGCCAATATCCGGTGAACGCAAATGTCTTGTGCAGCGAGACCATGCTGTCATCGCCAGGGTATTCGTTGCGATCAAGGCCAAGGTAGGTACTCGTTAGCTCCGGTTTCTGCGTGGCAAGAGCAGAAGAAAGCGCGAGCGCTGTAATGGCGATCAGGAGAACGCTCAAGAGCTTCAATGCCGGGTCGCCATCGTCTGCTCCGCTTCACGGAGCAGCCTCTCCAAGTGGTTCCGATAGTGCAGCCCTTTCCGGTCCGCCTGCGAATGCGCCCGCAACAGGTCATATTCATCGGCGGCGATTTGCAGCAACTTTGCAATCATGCTGCAGAAGTTTAGCACCAGCAGAAGTGGATGCAGCCGAAGCCAGGAATTGGCTCAGCAGATGCGCCGCCGATTCTGGCAGAGTTACAACTCGCCGAATACATTGGTCGATACTTGTCGATGCCCGACCCCAATGTGATACTGAAACGGGATGGTGGTTTCTCGTCGCGCGCCACCGGCAAGACCACAACCGGCAACGGAGTCCTGCCGGATCGTACCGGAAATGCGCAATAGCTATTGACCTTTCAAGACTTGAAAGGTCGACGAAGCTGGACGGGGGAACCTCGTACATGATACGCACCATCTTTGTGCTCGTCATTGGCGTCGCCTTTTATTTTTGTCCTTCGACCACGGCGGCGACGGTCTTCGATGACCCAAAGGCCAGCGAGGCAGCGCGGAACGTGCGATCGGCGCCCGAATCGGCCAACCCGAAGGCTCCTCTGTCCCAACCCGGCGGGGGCAGCGCATCCGTTACCGATGCCCGTGGCATGCAAGAAGCCATCGACAAATTCAGACTCCTCTTCGAGGGTGAAGATGCCGATCGCCTGAAGGCGGACATTTGGCCATCGATGAGCCCCAAGCAGTATCGCGCAGTCAAGAACGCATTCAAGTTTGTTTCGCAAGTCACGCTGCAAGAGATCTGTCCCGGCTCGCCTGCCATTGCAACCAATTCGGCTGAGTGGACTTGTAACGAAACGGTGGCCTACTACGTAACTGGGAAGCCCCGGCCGGCGCAGACCCACCCCGTCCAATTTCGCTTCAAGAAATTGGATGGAAAGTGGTACGTCGATGGCCGAAGTGGGAAGGTGAAAAGCCCGTAGCCCGACGGAATTTTACCGCCCGGTTTGCCACGAAGCTGGCCTGGCCGCGGTTCCGTCAATCTCGTGGCACACCGTACTCAGCTTCGCCACCTTAGTATTTGCACTACTCCCCTGCTTTGGCAGCCAGAGTTTCTACGACCGCGATGTTTTGCAGCAGCGATTCCGGGAAACCGTGCCGCTCCCGTAAGTACTCGGGACTGTTGTATGAGAGCCATACCTTGCCCTGGCCGTCTTCCCACACCAGAATCTTCAGCGGCAGGTCGATGGCTATGCTCGGGGCAGCCAGCATCAGGGGTGTACCGGCCTTGGGATTACCGAAAATGAGCAGCTTGGTAGGACGCATGGTTAATCCCGCCTTGGCGGCTTCTCCGCTATGGTCGACGAGCGCGAACAGTGTGACCTGCTTGGCCTGCAGGATACTTTCGAGCCTCGCCACAGTTTCGTCCACGGAGTGATTGCTGGCCTTGTTAATGATCCCGTTGTTGGTTGCCGATGCCATGGAAACCTCCTTGCTACTTTCAGTATGAATGTTCGCGGAACTGCGTACGGAAATCAGGTAGATCGCCATCGCGAGCCCCACCAATGCCAGGAAGAACGCGACTGCGACGGCTGGGACCTGGAAACCGGCCTGCACAAATTCGCCATGGTTCAACTCGCGCACCAGTCGCGTATGACGCCATGCGGAAAAAACAGTGACCACCACTCCGGCGCCGATAAGTGCGGTCCCAAACCAAAGCGACGGCCCATAGGATTGGGTCGCAGGGCCGTGCTGGATCACTTGGAGCTGTTGCAGGAAAAGTCCGAAGCGCGCCACAACAAAGCCGAATCCCATCAGGGCAAGGCCAGTGCGCACCCACGCCAGAAGCGTTCGCTCAGCGGCAAGATAGTCGCCCAAGGCGGCCGTCTGCTTATTGTCCGCTGGGCCATCCATTTCGCTACCCCTCAGGAAAACACGTGGATTATTTCGAGGCCCCGGCCAGAGTCCTATCATGATACGTCAGTTCCGTAGATGAGATTGATCAGCGGCTTTACTTTCTTGGTGGCTTTTTTAGTCCCTGAACGCTCACGGCCATTCCGTTCACTTCGGCTCGTCGCAGCTGCTGATGCAGCTGTGCAACTCGATCATGCAGCACGCGGCTGAGCTGCTTGCGGTCGCCTGACGCCAATAGCGGTTCGCCGAAAGCGATGCGCGCGCGAATCACTCTCTTCCCCAGCAGGTTCCAGACGTGAGGCAATAGAGTCATATCGCCCCACCAGCAGACTTCCCGGTCCGCGTCTCCGTCGTCAAGTTCGTAGACGATGGCGCACGGCGTGATTTGCGCAGTGGCGTCAATGGCAGGCTGCAACATGGTCGAGTGAAAGCGGAGGACGCGGTGACCGTCGGTAGTTGTGCCCTCGGGAAAGAGTACGACCGGAACGTTATTTTGCAGCGATTCGGCGACACTGACATTGGCACGCGCTGCATCCCCTCTGTCTTGACGGCGCACGAAGACGGTTCCAGCCCATCGCGCATAGCGCCCGAAAATAAGCCAGCGTCCCACCTCCGCCTTGGACACAAAGACGCACGGGAACGCCGCGCTGTAAGCAAGAATGTCAAGATAGCTGAGATGGTTGCTGACGATCATCCCGCTGGAAGGGAACTGACTGGCCGTGAATAGCTGCACATGAAGTGCGGCCAGACCGCGCACGCAGTTCTGGTGCAACCACTCGGCGCACTCGGCGCGCGAAGCATCGCTCCGCAGTTTGCGATGTCCCCACAGTCCATGAAGGGCCACCGCCAGGAAAATTGACAGCCGCCTGATTCGTTGGGACAGTGTAGCCAGCGTTTCGCGCATGGTTAGAAAGGCCGCCGCGCGGCTGAAGGAAGTGTAGCGGATAGGCCCTCATAAACAAGCGATGGATAGGAATCTTGAGGCAGCTGCTACGAGGGGCTCACGCGCGCGA
>JBKQKT010000526.1:0-8120 GCA_052147365.1 Candidatus Korobacteraceae bacterium
TCATCCTCCTGTGCGTACGACGTGTGAATGATCCAAAATCGACAACGAGTGCTGATCTCATTTCGATGCCAAACAGCGCAGCCCCACTAAGGTGAGATCATCGCACGGATTGCTCTGGGCGAACCGGCGAACCTCGCCCACGCATTCCTGAAGAAACATGGACAACGGCAAGCCGTTTTGCACCTTCAGCATCGCAACCAGCCGGTCTGGCCCGAATTCGTCTCCGGCCAGGTCAGTGGCTTCCGTGACTCCGTCGGTGTAGAGCAAGAGCGTGTCACCGGGCCGGAGATGAACTTCGGTGACGGAGCACTGCCAGTCGCTAAACAGCCCCAGTACCGTGGCGGTGGGCTGCAGCCAGGAGGTCCGTTCGCCGCGAAGCAGCACCGGCGCGGGATGGCCGCAGTTCACATACCTCAGCCGCCGCGACCTCTCGTCGTAGTCAGCAAGGAACAGCGACGCATACATCGCCTCGGGCGCGCTTTCGAGCAGCAGTCGATTGGCCAGCGTCAGTTGACCTTCGAAGTCAGTCAAACCCGTCAAGCGCAGGGTTCGCAGGCTGGCTTGAAGAGTAGCCCGCAATAGTGCGGATGCCACCCCGTTTCCGGACACATCGGCAACGGCCAACCCAAGCCGCCGCGGGCCATTGTCCCAGAAGTCGTAGAAATCCCCACCGGCAAGATTGGCTTCGACGCAGACGCCGGCATACGCGACGCTTGCCAATCGCGGGAGCTTTTGCGGAAACAGGCGGGCGCTAACCTGCCTGACATCTTCCAGGTCCTGGATCGCCTTCCAGTCGGCGCCCAGCCACGATCTGGGGGCGGCGGTTTGCGGGGTAATGGTTTGTATTGCCTGCATAAATTCGGCTCCTGCTCTATTGCCTTACACCAGTACGACGCTAAGGACCCCGGGGTTTCGACAATCGGCAGAATCTTTTCGCAACAAAAATGGCGCTCCCGAGGAAGCGCCGCATTCAACTCGCGAGTTAACACGACTGTCTAATGGGCAGTAAGCTGGCGTTTGGCCACCAGACCGGGCCACCAGGTAAATTCTACGGAGGTTGTAAAGTCAGTCTGGCGAGTGGGGGCAGATACCGGCTCCAACCATGACTCATATTGCAGAAAGGCCTTCAACTGCAGATCTTTGCGAACTCTGAGAATGGCTGAGATGTTGCCGTCCACCTGTGTGCTTCCACGCGGGATGAAGTCCTTGTCGATCTTGGCGTAGCGAATGCTCGCCTGGATGCTGCTTTGCGGATTGATGGAATAGGTACTCCATGCCTGATAGCCTTTGCCTTCGCGGCCCACCCAACTTCCCATCAGATTGCCATCATTGATGTACAAGTCGTGGTACACAATTTCCCAGTAGAGGAATTGCCCTTTGTTAAGAGTCGCGCCGGGTGGATCCGTGTAGGCTGCCTCGACCCGGAAATCGAGCTTAGGGAATTTTGGGAAGTGAGACAAATAAATTCCGGGATTGACTCCGGCGCGGCCGTTAGGCAGCGCGTTGACGTCATCGTGGACGATTGAATCGCTGTAGAACGTCAGCCAGCGCTGCAACTTGGGCAATCTCCAAGAAAGATCGAACTGAGCGTGGCGGGCGCCGGGATCATTGCGTGAGAACTTGACGCTGGTCGGTACGTTGCTGAAGCTGGTGAAGCTGTTCCAGAAGGAGCCAAAGGTCAGGGGCACGTGTCCCTCACCGGCGAAAACCGCGGTCCGGCTGATGCTCAGTTCCAGGTCGCGCAGCGGTTTGCAACTGAACTTCTGGCCGTACATATAGGGCCCGGCGGGGAAGTGATGCTCGGCCAGCGAGCCGAAGAAGTTGTCGGTTTCGATGGGGCCCAATACCTTGGATACACCTGGGATATATATTGGTGAGCCCTGCTTGATGCGGGCCATCCAAAGGGGGGTGGCATTGTTGCTCATCAGCAACGCTCCACCCTGGCCCGTCCCCCACCACAGGCTTTGTTTGCCGACGGACCAGTCCAAGCCCGCAAACTTCATCGCCACGTAGCTGTCGAGCAACTGGAAGCGGTTAATCGTGGCAAACGGAGTGGCTGGCTGTATGGGATTCAAGTCCACTTCGGCGATGACCGAGCGTTGCAATAGCGTGAACGGCGGCGCGAACGGCGCGTGCTGGTACTCTCCCGAGACATAGAACGCAAACCGGTCATCCTCGGCGCGAGCAGTGAACCCGGTCACATTGTTCACCCCTTGCTGGTAGGGCCGGCCTTCATCATTGATCAGCGTCTGTCCAAAGTGATAGCTGTCGTTGAGGGGTTTGCCCGCAATGTCGAGCACGCGCGTGTAGAGCGTGTCGAGTTGTATGGATTCGACCGGCTTGCCCTCCAAGGCCTCAAGTTCCTCGGCAAACTCCGCGTCAAGATACTTTTGCAATTGCAGGATCTGTGGCGGCAAGTCGCCGTGGCCTTCGACGTTTTCGTGCATCTCGACCATCATCCTGGCGCATGCCAGTCTCGTCCACGGCCTCAGGCCTATGAAAGCGGTGTTGATGTAATTCTGCCCGATGAGTTGTTCCAGCGCGGGGTATATCCAACTGTCCAGGGGAACGTAGGTGCTGGCCAAAGTGTCCGGGCGAATCGCGGAGGTCTGCTCGGCAACAACCTTCAGGTCGTCGTCCAGATTCTTGTTGTGCCGCTGTTTGTAAACCTGCCGCCCGATCTGATAGCCCATCAGACTGCCGACGAATACATCTGAGAGAAAATGCTGTTCCGAGGCAGCCCGCGCGATGCTGGTGCCCAAAGCCAGTCCGTAAGCGCCAAATTCCGCCCAGGGATTGGGATATTCATGGGCAACAACCGAGGCAAACGCCCAGGTCACACCTGCGTGATCGGAGGGAAATGAATTGCCGCCGTGGAAGAAGATGTTCTGATAATTGGAGGGCAGTGGGCGGAGACGCCCCGTGGCGGCCCCAATCGTAGAATCGACAGCGAGAGCATTGAGCATGGCCTCGGTTGCCAGCACTCCCGTCTCGCGCAGACGTTCATCGCCATTGAAGCGTCCCCACAAGTAACTGATGCCTGTCATCCCAATCGCCGATGCCACTCCGACATTGGACGCGGTTTTCCAGGCGCTGAGGTCGCCCAGGCGCATGGCGTAGGAGCTTTGCGGGTCCGTAACCATTAATCCCGTCGTGATGCCGGCCATAGGCAGCAGCCACTTCGCGTCGCCAGGTTTCAGGTGAAAAGGGCTGGTCCAGATTTCCTTCTGGTCTTCCGCCAGATGGATGAGGAATTTCGATTCGTTCGGGTGGGTGGTTGGCGCATAGAAGGGATCGGGCAGCGGATTCGATGGGGCGGCGGTTCCAGCCTGTGGAGAAGGCGCCGACGACGACGGCTGTTGCGCAATGGCAGCGACACTCAAGCCTATCGTCAAGATTAAACAGGAGACAATGGACCCCCGTCGCGTTCTCGGAGGTGCCATTTGGCGGGCAGGAATTTCCTGCAATTGAGTTATGAGGCGGTGCAAGCGGGGTTAGCCTATCAAGCGGAAGCTGCGTAGTACCGGAAAATGCGAGTGAGTGCCGTCACCACATCGGCGACATCCTGCTCCGACATGGCCGGCGAGAGCGGCAGTGAGAACGTGCGCTCACCAACGAATGTGGCGTCGGGAAAATCCGAATCCTTGAATCCCAACTGCTGCCGATAATACGGCTGCTGGTGCACGGGAACATAATGAATGCCGACGCCAATGTTCTCCGCTTCAAGCGCAGCAACGATTTCCGCACGGCCGACGCGAAGCTCCTCCAGTTTGAGCAGCGGCGTGTAAAGATGGTAAGCGTGCCGCGAATCAGGCTCGGTGTCGGTCGGAAGCATGAGCGGCAGATCCTTCAGTTGCTGGTTGTATAGTGACCAGACCCGCTCGCGTTGCCGCCAGTGGTCCTCGATTTTCGCAAGTTGCGGCAAACCAAGAGCGGCGGCCAGATCGGTCATGTTGTACTTGAACCCGGCGGCGATGACCTCGTAACCGCTGGGACCTCCCACGAAGCGGCTCCACGCGTCGGCCGTCATGCCATGCAGGGAGAGAACTCTGGCAAGCTTAAACATTTGCGGGTCGCGGGTAACGACCATACCGCCATCAGCAGTAGTGATGTTCTTCGTGGGATAGAAGCTGAAGCACCCGGCATCGCCCATCAAACCTGCCGGTTGGCCCTTATACGTAGCCTCGATGGCGTGTGCACAATCTTCAATAACGCGCAGCCGGTGTCGACGAGCGATATCCAGAATTGGGTTCATCTCACAACTGCGACCGCACATGTGTACAACCAGGATCGCCTTCGTCTGCGGAGTGATTCGGCTCTCGATTTGTTCAGGATCAATGTTGAAGGCGTCACGACGACAGTCCACCAGCACCGGCTTGGCCCCGGTATGCACGATGGCATGGATGGTGGAGCAGAAGGTCATCGCGGGGGCGATCACCTCATCGCCAGCACAAATTCCCATCGCCGCAAGCGCCAGATGAATCGCCGCAGTGCCGCTGCTGACGGCCAGCGCGTATGGCGTTCCCTTGTACCGCGCAAATTCCTGTTCCAGGCGCTCGACGCGCGGCCCCAACCCAATCCACTGGCTGCGGATGCACTCCGCAACCGAGGCGATCTCCTCCTCGCCGAGCACCGGCGCGCCAAACACCAACCGGTTTGCGCGCGAGCGAACCGGAGCTCCGCCCGCGATTGCCGGCAGACCATCGGTGTCCGAGTAGATTGCTGTTTTTTCGCCCGAAAGGGGAGCGCGTCTCATTGGAATGGTTTGCTGATTGTACCTGATGCGAGCTGCACGCTGACGCTGCGACGCTGAGGATCAGCAGGACTGGATGGTGATTCGCTCAGCTATACTGCAAAGAGGTCGGTTGCCGGCTGGCCTTCAGAACCTATGCCCTTCACCGTCGCTCACGCAGCCGCAGCGCTGCCATTTAGAAAATTCAACCTTGTCTGGTCCGCTTTCTTGGTGGGCAGCATGGCGCCCGACTTTCCCTATGTCATTGGTAGCACTCGGTACCGGGACTTGGGCCACTACTTTCCCGGCGTGGCGCTGTTTACATTACCCGCATCGTTCGCTGCCCTATGGTTCTACCACTGGGCCATCAAAAGACCAGTGACGGAACTGCTCCCCATCGGCATGCAGCAGAGACTTCGAGACCAGTTGGGAGAGTTCAGCTTTGATGGTGCCGGCCGAATGTGGGCAATAACGGTTTCCATCATCTTGGGAATTGCGACCCATTTGGTGTGGGACTCGTTCACCCATGCTCACACTTGGCCGTGGCTGCATTTCGCCTGGCTGCGGTACGCGATCAAAGTCCCGCTCGTGGGCTGGATGTCGACGTTCATGTTCCTTCAATATGTGAGCACCTTTGTGGGATTTTTCGCCCTCGGAGTGTGGATACTCATGTGGTATCGGGAGACGGCACCGGTTCCTATCGCTTCCCTCCCGCCGCTCAAGTCGCGCGTCTCACTGGCGGTAACCATCTTTGCGATAGCGATCGCGGCGGGACTGCTCCGGGCGTGGCTGCTTATCGGCGCCATGCCCCGAACCATCAACCACTGGGATTGGTTCATGCTGAACTTCGCCGTCACAGCCATTGCAGTGGCATTTTGGGAGCTGCTGTTTTACTGCCTTTTTATGACGTTGCGTCAATACACCGCACAACCGGCCAAGCTCCGCGTGACGTAATCGCCCAATGTTATGCCGCTGGTCAGCGTAATCGTGAACGTTCGCAACGGGGCTTCGACCCTGCGAGAGGCCCTGGACAGTGTCATGGCCCAGGCTTTCAGCGACTGGGAGGTGATCGTCTGGGATGATTGCTCCACCGACGGTAGCGCGAACATCGTCGCTCGATTCTCCGACCCGAGAATTCACTATTTTCTTTCGCCGCAAGAGACTTCGCTCGGCAAGGCGCGCGACAACGCGATCCGCCAGGCGCGGGGCGAGTGGCTGGCTTTTCTTGATCAGGACGACGTCTGGATGCCTCGCAAACTCGAGATGCAGATGGCGCTCGCGGACCAAAACATTGGGATCATTTACGGGCGCACTGTCAGGTTTTACCCCAGCGGCATGCAGCGCGACTACGACCAGGCACACGAGTTCAAGCTCCTGCCGGAAGGCGACATCTTCACGCAGCTCTTTAGCAAAGGCTGTTTCATCGCGATGAGTTCCGCTGTCTTTCGCCGTTCGGCTGTGAAGGAACTTGGCGGAATACCGAAGGAAATCCAGATCATCCCGGACTATTACCTTTATACTGCGGTGTCGCGCCGCCATCTGGCACGGGCCGTACAGGAAGTCGTCTGCCGTTACCGCATGCACGGCGCTAACACCTCGCGGCTGGCTGCGATCGCTATGCACCAGGAAGCGTTGTGGCTGGTTGACCATTGGTCCGATTCGCTTGATCCGCGGATGGTCGCCCTGAGCCGTAAGCGACATTCCACTGCTATCGCGTTGGAGGAATTGCGAAGCCGAAGCACTGCGGTTCAGGGGATTTCCCGCCTGCTTAGCCAAGGCTCTGTCACTTCGCAATTGAAGCGGCCAGTCATGTTCGCGTTTCACATCGTGCGGCGAAATGTACGGGCTCCGTATTGGAAGGCTGCGAACAGTGAAACCTTCGAGGGTGGCCCCTCGGCAAGCGGTGCCGCGGCGGCCGCTCGTTCAAATGGCGTGGAAGATTGATTATGCCCACACCGGTGCGATCGCCGAATCATGTTGGGCAGTCGCCAGAACTTTCTTTCGCAGGACGAAGCTCAGCACCGCTAGAAATAGCAGGGCATACGAAGCGACTGTTGCCCAAGCCGCTGCATTGGCATGGAACCGTGGGATGAACACGAGATTCGATACCACATTCAATGTGGCGGCGCTCGCCAGCGAGTACAGCACCGCCCGGTCATATCCACGGCTCACCAGAACGGTCCACAGCAGCGAGAAGCAGAAATCAAGGGGCAGGGCGATTAGCAGAATTCGGAAGAGCCCGGCAGCGCCGAGCGTCGAACCGTAAATCAAGGTAAGAATCTGCGGAGCCAGCAGCCCGATTGCGAACGCCGTAGCTGAGGCGATGACCGCAAGGCCCGCGAGTACAAGTAACAGGACGTTGTGCGCACGCGCCCCCCCTTCCAGTTTCGCCAGATGCGGATAGAGAGCGTCGGTCAGCAGCCAAAATCCGGTCAAGATGACATACAGCGGCTTGCAGGCCGCGCTATATCGCCCCACTTCGTTCGTGGTGGTCATAGCGCCGAGGAGCAGGATGTCGGCGTTCATGAACACCATATTCAACAAGTTCGACAACCCAAGGGCAAATACTCTCGTCGGGCGCAATTCCTCGGCGGCGGTGGTAAGAAGCGAATCGGACGGCCGTTGGCCGGGTAATCGGCTCCAACGCAGCTTCCAGATAATCCAAAGAAAGACTGCTCCCAGAAACGCGCTCAAAATGTTGGCACCAGAGATCGAGGCGATGGGACGCATCGTAAGGCGCATTGCTGCAATCGCGAGCCCCACATAAGCAACGCTCACCCCGCCGCGCCAGAGCGAAAGCGCCCCGAAGTGGCCGAGACCCCAAGCGACCCAGTCAAGCGCGAAGGCATAAGGAACCGCGGCGAAGTCGAAGGCCAGTACACATACACGGGCTTCCTGCGGTACGGGGCCGATAACCGCATACAGAGCGCCTAAGGCCACGGCCCCAGCGGTCAGGACCACGCGTCGCTTCAGGACGAAGGGCACAACATAAGAAACCAGTTCTTTGTTGCGCGCCAGAATGCGCGCTCCGATCAGCTTCAGCCCCTGGTCGGAAAGCTCCATTACATAAGACGCCACCGTCTGTGCGAGGGCAACGATGCCAAGTATCTGCACCCCAAAATGGCGAGAGACATATACAAACAGTGCAAAGGTCGCGATTCGCCCAAAGACCTCGCCTGTAGCCAGCCGAACGAAAGAGAGGAACACGATGCGAATCTTCATTGTCGCATGTAAGCAGCCGGAACCCTGCTCACGAAAGATACCAACTCAGATATGCTGTAATCCTCTATGCCTTTGGTCAGCGTCATCATGAACATCCGTAACGGGGCCGCTTTCTTGCGCGAAGCCCTGGATTCTGTGATGGCGCAAACCTTCACGGATTGGGAGC
>JBKQKT010000527.1:0-4142 GCA_052147365.1 Candidatus Korobacteraceae bacterium
GACCTCCATGTTTGTTTCGTGTACCTGGTTTCTTCTTACTGACCTTGGCCACCGCCCGGCGAAGTGGGCCATCAGGAAAGTTTCTCCCCGATTTACTCCTTGAATCTGAGTGGCAACAACCATGCCAGACTCCATGTTGCAGAAAACATTATGGATACGGGGTTGCCTTCGGACGGCCCCCCTGGGACAGTTTTACCCGCGTCGGGTAACCCCGCTATAGCGGCTTTTTGTAAGAAAACGGGGCCGAGTTTCCGCATCGTCAACTTTCATTTCCTTCGGCTGGTCCACTGGTCGGTTGTGCTAATCTCGTTCGGCGATTTCAACCGCACCACGAGGCACACATGAGCCAGCAGGAACACAATCTTCAGATGGACTACATCGAGTTCCCCGCCACCGACATCGAGGCGACCAAGCGTTTCTACAACCATGTGTTCGGATGGAAGTTCCAGGATTGGGGACCCACCTACACCAGCTTCCATGACGGCCGGCTCGCCGGCGGCTTCAACGGCGAATCGCAACCCGCCGTCGCCGATGCCGTGAAGACGCGCGGCGTGCTGGTTGTTCTCTACGCGACTTCGCTGGATGACATCTACGGCAAGGTGAAAGCGGCAGGCGGCAAGATCGTCCGCGAGACCTTCGACTTTCCCGGAGGCAAACGCTTCCACTTCGCCGACCCCAACGGCAACGAACTGGCTGTGTGGAGCGAGTAGCTTCGGCGAATAGCGAACAGCGAATGGCGAATTGAAGACCAAACTTAACGCGCTGCTCATCAAGAGCATCATTGTCGGCGCGCTCGGCGGCCTGCTCTTCGGCTTCGACACCGCTGTCATCGCCGGCACTACGCAGCAACTCACCCAGGTTTTTCATCTCTCGGCGTTCGAGTTGGGCATCACCGTTTTCATGGCCCTGGCGGGCACGGTCGTCGGCGCAATGTTCTCGGGGATCCTGGGCGACCGGCTGGGCGGGCGGGAGAGCCTTCGTATCCTCGCTGTCTTCTACGTCATATCTGCTCTAGGCTGCGCCTTCGCCTGGAGCTGGCCGTCGCTGCTGGTCTTCCGCTTCATTGGGGGACTTGGCATCGGTGGCTCGTCGGTATTGGGGCCGGTGTACATTGCCGAGATCGCCCCTGCCAAATGGCGTGGCATGCTGGTGGGTTGCTTCCAGATCAACATCGTGGTTGGCATCCTCGCCGCTTATCTCTCCAACTACCTCATCGGGATGGCGGGCCTCGGCCTCAACGAATGGCGATGGATGCTGGGTGTAGCAGCAGCGCCGGCCATGCTGTTTCTCGTCATGCTGTTCGGTATACCGAGGAGTGCCCGCTGGCTGGTCACTAAGAACCGTATCCCCGAAGCGCGTAAGGTACTCGAACAGCTAGGCTCACCTGATGGGAAGAGCGAGCTCGATGACATTATCGCGTCGGTCCATGTCAACGGAGTTGCCCACTCCGAGCCTCTGTTTCAGCATAAGTATCGCCTACCGATTTATCTTGCTTTTACCGTGGCGGCGTTTAATCAGCTATCGGGCATCAACGCCATTCTCTATTACTCCAACTACATTTTCGCCATGGCAGGATTCAGCAAGCTATCCGGCGATCTCCAGTCCGTTGCCATCGGCACAATGAACCTGATTGCTACGCTATTTGCTATGACTGTCATTGATAGGCTGGGGCGTAAGACACTCCTGATGATAGGCGGCATTGGCATGACGGTCTGCCTCAGTGGCGTAGCGGTAGTGTTCTTTACTCATCAGCACCAGGGATTGCTAGTCTGGCTGCTGGTTGCCTACATTGGCTTCTTCGCCATCTCTCAGGGTGCAGTCATCTGGGTGTACATCGGCGAGGTCTTCCCCAACCGCGTACGCTCGAAGGGGCAGAGTCTCGGCAGCTCCACCCACTGGATCATTAATGCTGCCATAGCACTGGTATTTCCAGTCATCGCCAAACGCTTCGGCGGGGCCTTCCCCTTCGCCTTCTTTGCCGCCATGATGGCGCTGATGTTCTTCGTCGTGATGTTCACCTTCCCCGAGACTAAGGGGGTGACGCTGGAGGAGATGCAGCACCGGCTGGGGATTGAGTATTAGCGGTATAGGGCGAACATCCGGCCACGTCACACGCATCCGTGACCTGGATCACTGACAAACGTTCATGTGTTTTGCAACACTGTGCTCGAAGGATGCGGAGGAGCGCCCGCTCCCAGAGCATCTTCGAGAGTTGAATTGAATGTTCGTTCTTGCGCTTTTGCTTTTTACTTTCCCCCTTCTCAACGCTGCAATCGCCGTCTGTTCGGCGCGTGCTTCCGCTTCCTGGTTTAAACTTTCCGATGCACCACCTGGCCGTTCGCATTGCAAAATTGGCCGGAGTAAATTCGAAATGCATCGCACTCCGCTGCTCGTAGTTCTGTTCGCCTCTGCTTGCGCTTTAGCGCAAAGTCCCTCCGCTCCCGCCGATCCATACAAGCCGGTCCTCGATCGCCTGCAATCCATCACTGTGATTCCCTTGCCGAGTTGGCAGGCGCACGCGGCCGATCTCGCGCACGGCGAAGATCCCGCGCTGAGCATGTCGGATTGGCAGGAGGTGAAGCTGAAGCAAGACTGGCAAGGCTCGCGCTGGCTGCGGCAGGTGTTTGAAGTCCCGGCGCAATTGAATGGCTACAGCCTGCAAGGCGCGCGCATCGCGCTCGATTTGCACGTCGGCAGCGACGATGCCATTCAGGTCAGCGTCTTTGCCAACGGCTCGATGGTGGCGCGCACCGATGAAGACGGCCAGGTGCCGATCACGCTCATCGAGAGCGCGCAGCCCGGCCAGAAGCTGGTGCTGGCGGTGCGCGTGCTGGACTCCGGCGGTGGCGGCTGCTGTGGCGGCAACTCGACGCGAGTTGAGCATGCCGAGCTGCGTATCGAGCCACCGGCAAGCCGTCCCGATCCAGCGCTGATGCGGCTGCAAATTCTCTCGGCTGAGCCGCTGATCGCGGCGTATACCGACGGCAAGGACGAGCGCCAGCAGAAGCTGGACATCGCGGTAAAGGCCATCAACCTTGCCGCGCTCGACAAAGGCGATCAGCAGGCTTTCGACGCGTCGCTGCGCGAGGCACAGACAAAGTTTGACGCGCTGCGGCCCTACATGAAGCAGTTCAGCATCGCAGCGGTTGGTAATAGCCACATCGACATGGCGTGGCTGTGGCCGTGGACGGAAACGGTCGAGGTCGTGCGCAACACCTTCGGCACCGCGCTCGAGCTGATGCGCGAGTATCCCGACTTCAAGTTCACCGCCAGTGCGGCGCAGGCCTACGAGTGGATGGAAGAGAAATATCCGGCGATGTTCCGCGAGATCCAGCAGCGCGTGAAAGAAGGCCGCTGGGAGGTCATTGGCGGCATGTGGGTCGAGCCCGGCCTCAACATGCCCGACGGCGAATCGCTGGTGCGGCAGATTCTTTACGGCAAGCGCTACTTCAAGGAGAAGTTCGGCGTGGACATCAAAATCGGCTGGAACCCGGACAGCTTCGGCTACAACTGGCAACTGCCACAAATCTACAAGCGCTCCGGCATCGACTACTTCGTCACGCAAAAGCTGCTATGGGCGTCGGAGTTCACCAAGTTTCCCTATCGGCTGTTCTGGTGGCAGGCGCCCGACGGCAGCCGCCTGCTGACGTATTTCCCCAGCGACTACGCCAACCAGATCGATCCGCAGAAGATGGCGCGCGACGCCGGGACTTACGGGCCGATGATGTGGAAGTACGACGGCGGCACTAACTCCGCGCCTGCGGGCGCGCTGGACACGATGTATCTGTACGGCGTGGGCGATCACGGCGGCGGGCCGACGCGCGTGGACCTTGACACTGCGCTGCGCTGGCAGAAAAACGATCTCGTCTATCCGCGGCTCAACTTCTCGACTGCCACTCAGTATTTCGCCGATCTGGAAAAGAACAAGAGCGAGCTGAAGATTCCCACGTGGGATGGCGAGCTGTACTTTCAATACCATCGCGGCGTGCAGACCTCGCAGTCTGAGGAGAAGCGCGGCAACCGGCAGAATGAAGTCCTGGTGCTGAACGCGGAGAAGCTGGCTTCGATTGACATGCTGTTCGGCGCGGCGGATCCGCCGCAGAACGTCGACACTGCGGGGACGGAGATTCTGTTCAACCAGG
>JBKQKT010000528.1:0-3778 GCA_052147365.1 Candidatus Korobacteraceae bacterium
CGCCCGCGGCCGCCAGCAGAATGACCCCCGAAAGCACCAGAAATGGATTGCGAGCAATAACTCTTGAAATCATCACATGCCTCCTGTAGCCCTAAGGCTAAGATGTTTTGTGGCCAGAATTTGTGTGCCGTGCTTCACAGTAACTGTTACCTGCCATGTACCTCCCGAAGGCAACTGAAGCGAACCCTCGTACATCCCATTGCCCTTTTCCGCCAGGTCGGCTACGGCGCGCATCTCCGCCATGTCCATGTCGGGCATGGCGGGCATGAAGAACGTGACCTTCACCTGCGCTCCTGTCGCCGGCTTGCCGTCAACGCCCGTCAGCATGACGTGCAGCGTGTTTGCGCCTTTGCGCGGCGGCTCAGGCTGCGTTTTCAGATCGATCTGCATCTGCGCGGCGGGAATGTTGCCTGTGCCTTGTGATGGAGGCGGGGGTGGTGGTTCGAATCCGCTCTGCGCCGCTTGAAGCTGCGCTTCCGAGTCCACTAGGAAGTTGGCAGAGCTGACGACCCGCTCGCCGGCCTTTAGTCCGCTTAGTACAACGACAGAGTCGTCGATCTTTGGCCCGATCTGGATGGTGCGCGGTTCAAGGTAGCCCTGCCCATGATCGACAAATGCGATGGCCTGTTGCCCCGATTCCAGCACAGCAGAAGCCGGAATCACCAAATGCCGTCCCAGCGGCACGCGGGTCTTGACATTGACATACATGCCGGGTTTCAGCAGCAGGCCGGGATTGCGAAAGACAAGGCGTACACGCACGGTTCGCGTGGCCAGGTCCACTTGGGGAAGTATCTGATCAATGCGGCCGTAGAAATTTCGGCCCGGATAGGCATCTACAGTGACCTGAGCGGAATCGCCGGGCCGCAGTTGACCGACGGCAACCTGAAACACGTTGGCATAGACCCAGACCGTGGAGAGATCGGCGATGGTGTAGAGCTTCGTATCCGGCTGCACATAGGCGTTCGGCAGCGCGTTACGTTCCATGATGTATCCGGAGACTGGCGAGTCAATAGTGATGTTGCGCTGCACTTCGCCGGTCTTCTCCAGGTTGGCGATGGCCTGCTCCGGCACGCCGAACTGGCGCAGCCGTTCCTCCGCAGCCTGATGCAGCCAGCCGCCTTCCCGCTCGGCCATGTTATCTGCCGGGGCAGGATTACTCGCCGTTGACCCCATGTGCATATCCGGCGCGAATGCCTTCTGATTCTGCCGGGCCATAAGATATTCCTGTTCGTTGCTCACAAGATCGGGGCTGTAGATGGTGAAGAGGCGCTCGCCCTTGTGCACGTACTGGTAAATGGCGTTTGCGTAGACATCTTGAATCCACCCGGGAAAACGTGTCTGCACGTAAGCGAGCTCTTTTTCGTCGATCTCCACGTTGCCGGGAACGTTCAAATTGTCATTCACGTCTTTCAAGGTCACGGCGGCCGTGGTGATGCCGATCTCCTGAAGGCGCTGCGGCGACAGTTGAATGGGCGAAATCGGTGTTTCGTTGCCAGACCCGGGAGCACTCACCGGCGCGGGCTGGGTCGCTGCGGCGGAGCCATGGGCAATCACTGGATTGTCCACGGTGACCGCCGCCGGTATTAAAAGTTCCCGGTGCTGGATTACATAGGCAAGCGTGCCGCCGAGTGCGATGCAAACGGCGACCGCGGCAGCAAGAGCGATCTGATACGAGCGTGTCTTCACGGTTTCACCTCCGGCACGGGCTGCTGAAATTGGTCGAGCGTGGAGCCTGCGGCGAGTTCGAGATCCGCGAGGCGTGAGTCGAAATCTGTCATGGCCTGCACCCAGGCCAGATCGACAAGGATCACTGTCATCTGGCTGTCAAGCAGGTCCAGAAAGTCTGTTTTGTCGTTTTCATAGGCGATAACACTCGATTGCAGAGTTGCCTCGGCCTGGGGGCGAAGCAGATCCTGATACAGACGCACGAACTTCTGCGCAGTCTGCGCCTCGACCAGAGCTTCTCCGATTTGCTCGAATGCCACGTTGCGCATTTCGGCCAGCTCCGTGTCCTGTTCCGTGGCAGCCGCGGTTGCCTCCGCAATCTCCGCATTGTGTTTGCGGCGATTGAGCCAGGGCAGATTCATGGTGCCTTGGATTAAGTAGGTGTTGCGCATGTCTGCGCTGGCCGGCATCAGCATGTATCCTCCGGTAATCGTGAAGTCCGGCACGTACGCTTTCTTTGCCAGCGCCTGCTGCTTATGGCTGCGCTCGGACGCGTCGCGCGCCGCAGCCAAGTCAGGCCGCGATTGAAGGGCCAGTTCTTCGAGCGTCTTGACTGTGGGCAGTAAGGACGCCACTGCGAACTGGCCGCGCACATTCAGTGGCGCAGTTGGATCTCGGCCGAGCAGTGTGTTGAGTCGAGCCCGCGCAATTCCCGCATCGTGGTCGAAGCGGATCATATGTTCGGCAAGCTCTGTGAGAGCGACCTGCGCCTTGAGAATGTCCTGTTGCGAGACCCTTCCAACTGCATACTTGATGCGCGCTGCCTCGATAGCCTGCCGCGCAATACCCACATGCTCGTCGTGGATCTTCGTCTCCTGGTCGGCCAGCAGCAGATCGTCAAAGGCTTTGCGCACGCGGACCCGAACCTGCAGGCGAACTTCGTCTAGCTGCTCTTTGGCCACGTCCACGTCAGACTGCGCCACGCTCGTGCGCAATGCGCGCTTACCTGCTCCATAAAAGCTCTTGCTAAAGCTGAACATGTTTTGCGCGTCGTTGAAGTTCCAGGGCTGGCTGAGGGGCACGCCCAATCCTTGGTACATCGCCATTGGGTCGTCGAGCGCACCGGCTACAGGCACGTGCGCCTCGGCAACGGCCACGCGCCGGGCGGCTACCGTAATCTCGGGATTCTCCAACAGTGCAATCTGCTCTGCATCCTCCAGGGTTATCGCCGAACCTAATGCTTCTGGCTTGGGCTGCGCCAAAAACAACACTTCCAGCGCCGTCAGGCCGACAACCCCATCCGGCCTCTGTGCGCGAGCGGCACAAACCGGAAATGCACTCAGCATTGCAACGAAAAATACAGATAACAAAGACTTCATCGCTTCCTCCAGCAAATACATGGCCTGCGGGCCTGCAGCCCATCTGTGGCGCAAGCAGGCGCACCAAGACACACGAAAACCCTTATTCAGGCTGTGAAGGAAGGAGTTCTAAATGCGGAGAATGGGGATTCCACCCTGCAGCGGATCAGGGGGCGGCCTATCAAAAACAAATTGGCTTTCGGAGCCGGAGGCATCGCAGACCAAAAGGCTAATTCGATGGGGCAAAAAGACTGCTGGTTGTGCCGGAGGTCGTGGAACCTTAGGAGCGACCGCGACGTCTACCCCATACATCTGGCAGCCGACGCTAAACGTGCCCGTGCCGCGCATCGGGCAATGCTTCCCCATTCCGCAGCAACAAGCGGGCTGTCTCATTGAGCGCCCGGTGAGCAGACAGGCTGACGCCGGAAGCGCGGACCAAAACACCGCAACCATCAGCATCAACAACGCGCCCTTTCTGCTCATATGCACAATGTTCACCAGTATAGCGGCTGCTTGGCCCATTCCGCCAGCTTCGCTTTCAGACATGGTATCGATAGTGAATTTCCCGGTCTTTCCATTTCTTAACTTTTTTTCGAAAACGCAAACAGATAATTATTCTCTTGTCCTGCAAGAAAAATGCGATTAGTGGTCAGTTGTCTGTGCCCGGAAACTGCCGCTCAGGAGCTAGGCTCGCCCTGGCGCGGCCCCTGCATCATGACGCGGCGATACTGCCCCGGCGTGATGCCGCTTCTTCA
>JBKQKT010000529.1:0-2709 GCA_052147365.1 Candidatus Korobacteraceae bacterium
CGCAGCGTCCAGACACACCTTCACAGCCAGCGCGGGAAAGCCGCCGAAGTGCTTGTGCCGGTTCAATCGCTCCTCAGCGACCGCAAAAAGAATCTTTCCGTCTTCGACGATCGCCGCCGAAGCGTCAGCATGAAACATGTTGAGGCCAAGGATCAACATTTACGACTCGTTCCCTTTCTTGTGCGGCGGGAGACGCGGCAAGCCGGGTCTCCGCCAGAATTAGTGCTTAGGCCCTTCCTGCAGTGCCGACGCGATAAACTCGCTGAGTTCGACCGTCAGTGGCTGCCCTGTCTGGCATGAATTCTGCAGTCGAAGGGTTGCGAGGGTCGAGCCCACGACCTGTTCGAACGGAATGGGCGGAGGCGTGTTTCCTCGGAGCGCATCCACAAAGGCTTGCATCTCCCTTTTATGGCCCTTGTCTCGACCCCAGCGGGCGCGCGTGATTCGTTTTCGCCCGTTGCGAATCAATTCGAGCCGCCGAAAATCTTCGAGAATCGCGATCGAGCCGCCGCCGAAAACTTCAATACGTTCCTTGGAGGCCGATTTATCGCCGTTCGCGAGATAGCTGATCGTTCCCAAGGTGCCGTTCGCGAACTTGAGCGAGGCAACAATATTATCCATGCTGTACTGACCGGGATTGCCCACGGTCTGCGCTTGCACTTCAATGGGACATGCGCCGGCGAGAAAGCACAGGAAGTCGACAAAATGGCAGACTTCGCCGAGAAGGCGTCCGCCTCCCTGCTCGAGATCGTTCACCCAATGATCGGCGGGGATATAACCGGCATTCACCCGGTAGTGAATGGCCAATGGCTCGTTGATCTGGGATAAGAAGCGTTTCATGTCTTCGGCCATGAGCGCAAATCGACGATTGAAACCTACCATCAGAAACGGAGCATCGACATCGGCCGAGGCGCGAACCAAGGCTGCCAGCTCACTTTCATTGAGGCAAAGCGGCTTTTCGCAGAACACTGTCTTGCCGGCGCGGAGGGCGGCCAGCGATTGACTGGCATGCAGGTGATGGCGGGTGGCAATCAGCACGGCTTTGATTTGTGGATCCTGCAGAAGCTCCGCTTCAGAATTCGAACAATAGGAAAATCCGAACTTCTCCGCGGCGTGCCGACTGCGTGCGCCCGTTGCATTGCAGACGCCAACAAACGAAACGTCGCGAATCTCTTTCAGTGCGGGTAAGAGCGTGTTCTGCGCGAAACCACCGGCTCCGAGCATTCCGAGACCGATGGAACCGGAAGATGGCTTGAGGTTCGCCACTGCGATTTTCTGTGACAGCTTTGGAGTGGTTCCAGACTCGACGTCGGCATAAGTGATGAGCGCAGCGAGAAACGTCTCTCTTGTATTACCGGTAATCAGGTCATAGGCTCGCGGCGCTTGTTCGATGGGAAAGCGGTGGGTGATCAGCGAGTGCAGATTCAGTTTGCCATCGGCAATGAATTGCAGAAATGATTCCAGATTGCGCGTCTCTGTCCAGCGCACGTGTCCAATGGGATAATCGCGGCCTTTCTGCTCGTAGGCGGCGTCATAGCGGCCGGGACCATAGGAGCGCGAGATTCTAAAATCCAACTCCTTCTCGTAATAAAGCTTGCGCTGCAGTTCCATACCAACGGTTCCCACCGCAACCACCACGGCGCGATCGCGAGCCAGTTCTGCTGCGAGGTTAACGGGTTCACTGCTCGGAGTTTCCGCGGTAATCAGAACTGAGTCCACACCTATGCCGCCGGTTTTCTGAAAACAGAGATCGCGGAACTCGTGCGCGCCGGTGCAGGCGGCCTCAGCTCCGCTTGCAATCGCAAGATCGACGCGCTGCTGTAACAGATCCATACCAAAGGCGCGGCAACCGGCGGCCTTCAGCAACTGCACCGTGATTTGGCCGAGCAATCCGAGGCCGATCACGGCGACGGTCTCGCCCAATGCGACTCCAGCAGTTCGAATGCCGTGGAGGCAAACCGCGCCTACGGTTCCGAAGGCTGCTTCTTCGTAGGGAACTCTGTTAGACACTCTGTTGGGAGTTTCGTTGGGAGCTTCGTTAGGAGCTCTGTAAAGAAATTGCGATGAGTCTTCTGCGCACGCGGGGATCTTCGCGACCAGCATCCGGGGCACGCAGGCAAGTTCAGCATGAACGGCATATCCAGTGCCCGCACACGCTACGCGATCGCCCACGCTGATGTCGGTGATGCCATCGCCAACCGCAACCACTATTCCAGCGCTGCTATAGCCGACCGATTGGGGTTGATCCAGCCGAGAGCGCACGAGTTGCAGCGTCGATGCCACGCCATCCCTGCGCATCTTGGAGATAACATCGCGGACGAGGTCAGGACGAGCCTTGGCCTTTGCCAGCAGACTCTTGCTGGCAAATTCGGCAGACGCGCGTTCCGTGCCCGCGGAAACCAGCGAGGCTGCGACGCGCACGAGGACGCAGCCGGGTTGTAACTGCGGCGCTGGAACTTCAGCGACCTTTAGTTCGCCGGTGCGCACGTCTTGTAACAGTTGTTTCATGCGGTCGTCGACAATACGGCGCCCAGAGGCGCGTTAAGCAATTACGTGCGACATGCCCTGATACGAATCTCGCCGATACGAGTCTTGCTGATACGACTTTCGAGCGCCACTGATAGCTAAGATAGCGCCAATTGAGACGGTTGAGATGCGTCGATCTGGCGCTGGGCAAATGATTTTGCGCCACCGTCGAGAAAGAGTTGC
>JBKQKT010000530.1:0-2703 GCA_052147365.1 Candidatus Korobacteraceae bacterium
GGTCGTCGATCAGCGCCTGCGGAGATCGATATCGCTGCGCGGGATCTTTCTGCATCGCCTTCATGCACAGCACGTCCAAATCGATCCACGATCCCGTGCGCATTCCGCCGCGGCGAGCCACCAGCGACGGCTTCATCGGTTCCTGTGTCGTTACGGCCGCCGCCGCCTCGCTCGGCGTTTTTTCAGAAACATCGAAGGGCAGGCGGCCGGTTAACAATTCGTACAAAATAACGCCGAGGGAATAGACGTCGCTTTCGGCCCCCGCCGCCCCGCCGCGAAGCTGCTCCGGAGACGCGTAGGCGGGAGTCATCGGACGCAGAGCCGTCCGGGTCTGATCGGCCGGCCACCCCTCCGCATCGAGCTGCTTGGCGATTCCAAAATCGAGCAGCCGCAGCGAGCCATCCTCCTTGACCAGAATATTCGAGGGCTTCAGATCGCGATGAATGACGCCGCGAGCGTGGGCGTATTGTACCGCTTCGCAAACGGAGCGGACTAGTTTCAGGCGGTCCTCGATCGAACACCTGTGGACCTCGCAGTATTTGTTCAGGGCGAGGCCTTGGACGTATTCCATCGCGAACCAGGGCGTTCCATCGGGTAAGGTCGCGGCATCGTAGAGGGGGGCGATGAAGGGATGATTGAGTTGCGCCAGCGTGCGCCGCTCGGTTTCAAAGCGCTTGAGCCGGGAAGGAGAAAGCCACGCGTCGCGCAGGATCTTGATGGCTACCAGGTTCCCCAGGTCCCGCCGCTCGGCCAGATAGACGACCCCCATCCCGCCTTCTCCCAGGACGCTCTTGATTCGATAAGGACCGAATTCCCTCGGTTGGGTGGTGTCAGCCTGAATCAGGTCCGCGGCGAGGTCGGACACATCGCGATCGAGTAGTCCAAAACTCTTCGAGTCCTGCTCGATCATCGCCAGCACGGTCGAGCGTATCTCCGAATCGTCGCCACAGGCTTGGCTGAGGAAAGAAAGCTGCTCCGAACGCGGAAGGTCGGCGGCGCGGTGGAACAACTCCTGCACTCGTTGCCAGCGTTCGGGTTGCATATCAGGCTCCAGTGCGCCGTTTGGTCTTGGTGTATTGGCTAGTTTACAGCTCACGGCGATCGGATGTCCCTGCCCCGCGGGCCATCCATTCGCCGAAATTCTTCGCCACCATGACGGTTTTTACCTGGCTCCTGCGTATAGCAGAGTACAAGGCCCTGCGCTTAGGCGCGGAGCGCGGCCCATGGCTGATGCGGGCAAGCCCTGCTGTTCGTTGATTCAAGTACCCTGACCGGTCAGAGGCAATTCTAGCATTCAACGCGGTCTGACCGCAACGGGCGCTAGTGGCCAAAACGGCATTTTGTAGTGTCGAAGTTCTTAATGGCGAACTGTCTAGAGACGGGAATAGCTGCGGACCACCCAGCACCGGTCCCACTTCGCGCATCAGCTCTTCTACAGAAACGTTCAAAGCCGCCCTCTTTCCGTAACCTGAGGATTCCAGCAGCCCGTTGGAATGATGCCGGCATCGTTCCCCGCGAGTTGGGTTCAGTCGGGTCACGCGCATCCAAACAACCACTTATCATTCCCAATCTAATCTGTGTGCCCAGCCCCCATGAGTTTCACTGCGACCTTTACGAAAGTCTTGGTCTGCAGCCGGGACAGCTCCCCGGTTGTTCCAGCACAGAGAAGTGTTGCTCCAGACATCGCTACTGCGCACTTGTTCCGCTGCTTGAACTGTCCCAGACAGCCCTGTTGCGTGTCCTATTGCGTTGACTAAGCGGCAAGCGCCGCCTAACATGGTACACAAGGGCTGGTTCCTCACATGATTGGCAAGAGCGTTTCCCACTATCGCATTATTGAGAAGCTGGGCGGCGGGGGCATGGGTGTTGTCTATAAGGCTGAGGACACCACGCTGGGCCGTCAGGTCGCTCTCAAGTTCCTGCCTGAGGAATGGAGCAAGGATAGTCAGGCCCTGGAACGCTTCAAGCGCGAAGCCCGCGCCGCCGCGGCGTTGAACCATCCCGACATCTGCACGATTCACGAAGTCGGCGAGCATGAAGGCCAGCCCTTCATCGCTATGGAGTTGCTGGAGGGGCAGACCCTGAAGCAGCGCCTTGCCGGGAAACTGCTCAAGACGGACGAACTGCTCGACCTCGCCATCCAGATTGCCGACGCTCTGGACGCCGCGCACGCCAAGGGCATCATCCATCGCGGCATCAAGCCCGCGAACATCTTTGTCACGATACGCGGCCAGGCGAAGGTCCTGGACTTAGGCTTGGCCAAGCTGGCACCAAAGGCCAGGCGGGCGGCGGAAATGGTGGGAGCCTCTGCGCTGCCCACCGCATCGGTCGAGCCCGAGCAGCTCACCAGCCCCGGCGAGGTGATGGGCACAGTCGCCTACATGTCGCCGGAGCAGGCGCGGGGCGAGGAGACCGACGCGAGGACGGACTTGTTCAGCTTCGGCGCCGTGCTCTATGAGATGGCGACGGGCAGGCAGCCCTTCGAGGGCAATACTTCGGCTATGATTTTCACAGCCATCCTGACCCAAGCCCCGACGTCACCGGTTCGACTGAATCCCGACTGCCCGGCGGAGTTGGAACGCATCATCAACAAGGCGCTGGAGAAAGACCGAGACCTCCGCTGCCAGAGCGCCGCCGAGCTATGCGCCGACCTGAAGCGCTTGAAGCGCGACACAGAATCCGGGCGTGTAGGGGCGAGCGGCG
>JBKQKT010000531.1:0-3499 GCA_052147365.1 Candidatus Korobacteraceae bacterium
TAAACGTGTTGATGTGCTGGTCCAGGCCATAGGTGAAATAGCCGTTGCACGAGGGGTTGGCGATTCCGTTTTTCAGGGGCGCAGCGCAGGGGCTGCCGCTGTTGAACCAGGAAAGTCCGAAGGTCACAGGCGTTCCGTTGGACAGCGGGTACGAATTAAAGTTATTGAGCCCGTCGGTAGCGCCACCGAAATAATACTGCAGTAATTGCGTGTAGCTGAGCGTGGTCTTCTTGGCCACTCGCCAATCGACGCCGAAGCGCCAGCCGTTCAGCGTATTGTTCCAGTTCTGGTTGGTGAGCGCCTCGGTGCCCTCGTGGATACTGCTGAACGACGGCCCAATGATTCGGTTGCGGTTGTAATCCACACGAAACGAGAGGCGGTGCATGGGCAGAACTACGAGGTCGAAGTTGTACAGGTTCTGCCGGTCGAAGTAGCTGTGTGGCGAGTTGAGAATGGGGATGAACGGCGAGCCGGTAGGCGGATTTAGCGGGTTGGCGAAAAGGTCATAGTCAAAGAAGTTCTGCATGTGCTGGTAGCTGAAGCTGAAGTTGTACCAGCTGTATTTGGCCACGCGCAGCCGGGCGGCCTGCTCGGGATCGCCTCCCCATCCAAAGCTGTTCAGCGTCAAAGTATCGAAGATGTCTTCGTGCGTCAGCGAGCGCATGGTGAGCGATTGTTCGAGAATGCGCACACCGCTTTGCAAATTGAGTAGAGTGTCGTACATTGGCTCGCTGCCGGTGACTTCACTGATACGGCCGCCGACTTCGATCGACTGGGTCACTTGAAAGCCGCCCATCTCCTTGCCTTCTCCGGAAGCCGTCTGTGAACCTGCGGGAGTGGGAGGCGGCGTTTGCCCCGAAGTCTGCGCAAAACTGCTGCTCAGCAAGAACAGGCAAACCGAGAGGAGGGCAAGCCCGAAAGAATAAGCGCCGAGACTCCTTTGACAACCCATTGGCATGACCTCAACTACCGAAAGAAAACCGGATCGAAGTTGGAACCATGGATTTGCGTGTGACACATCGTGCAGGCCTGATACTTGGCGGACTGGTCGTGATTCGGTCCTACCGGCCGGCCCGCGGCCCCGTTCATGTTTGGCGTATGGCAACGGAGGCAAAGAAAGTTGACGTTGTTGACCTGCAGCAAACGCGGATTGGTCGATCCGTGCGGCGTGTGGCAGGACAAACAACCTTCGTCGGTCTTTACCGGAGCGTGTTCGAAGACGAAGGGCCCCATGGTGTCGGTGTGGCATTTAGTGCACACCGCAAACTGACCCGCCGCGGCCCGCACCTGGTGGCCGACTTCCGTCCCATGCGGGTTATGACAGTCACTGCACTGAATGAGCCCGACGTCAACGCGGTGACGATATGGCCGGGCGAATTGGGCCCTTTGGGCCGCATGACATCCAAAGCACAGCTCCGTCTGCGGCTTTTTCAGCATGAAATTGACGTCAGTGGAACCGTGCGGGCTGTGGCAGGTGGTGCAACTGACGCCGTTCGTCAGGTGTTCGGACTTGGAAAAGTTCTGCGTCTCCAGGCTCGACTGATGACATCCGGTGCAGATCGCAGCGGTCTGGGCCGGACTCAGCGTTTCGAAGCGAATGATCTTGGTTGGATCGCCGCCGCCATCAACGTGGGCCTGCCCGGGACCATGGCAGCTCTGGCATCCGTGCTGGCTGCCCTTCAGCAACGCCGCATGCGGAGTGCCCGCAAAGTGCTTCTCCCAGACTTCTTGGTGGCAGGTCTTACAGATATCCGTTTCGGCATACGGGCCGCCAGTTGAACCGGGCAGCGCTGCTGACGTCTGGGGAGCTTGACTGCTGGCGTGTCCCTGAGCTGGGGCCGAAGAAGTCAGACACCAAGCCACAAGGATAGCAGGCAAAAAGTGGAGAATCGTTCTGCGGCCTCTGAGAGTCATCCCTGCTCCCGAACAACTCTTTACGGCCAGTCGAGAAACTTGACCGGCCTCTTGTCGTAAGCTCACACCCTGCGGCCAGTTCGATGATGTTCCACACACGATACAACAATTCCGACGTACTGTGAACAGTTTTTTTTATTATTCAACACAAATTAAGAAGCCCGCGGACGGCCGCGGGCAGACGAAGGGAGGTGGATAATCAAACTACCATCGCTCGACGATGAAAAACGATGCGTGGATGACGGTTGCGCATGGTGCCTATAGTACGGACACGCTCATAGGCGCCGTGCAGGTCCTGGCTGAGCATGCAGACCACTTGCATGCAGGTACTGGTGTTCTCGCGCAGAAACTTCGTCAGGTCCTTTTTGCGGATGAAAACTACCTGGCAGTTGTCCAGCAACTCCGCGGTTATCTCATAAGGGGTATTGGAAAGGGCCGCACCCATGCCCAGCACTTCTCCGGGACCCGCTATGCGCAATGTGAGGCGGCGGCCGGTATCGGAACAGATGGAGAGCTTGGCGCGACCACTGCAAAGGACGTAAACGCCACGAACCGGACGCCCTTCGGCAAATAGCACTGTATTACGGCGATACAAACCGATCGATTTGATCTCGTCGAAAGCTCTCAGCGATTCCGCCGGCATGTCACAAAAAATGCGGTCAGGGCGGAAATCACAAGACACGCAACTCGACTGCACCATGGTTTGCATACTTAGGTGATACCGCCGTTGCCTTGCGAATGCTGTGATAGCAGTCACTCGTTTTCGTGACCTTCTTCACAGGGGCGCGGCGAGGGCTGGTTGATTCGCGGCCAAAGACAAGCATGCCCAAAATGGGCATAAACGTCCCTGCGTGGAAAATCGGGTCCCAGACTTGGCGCTACGCCGTGATGGCCATTGCCTTCAGGGCCGCCTTATTGCGAATCAGCAAGGTTGAGCCTTTGGATTGCACAATCTGCCGCCGCTTCAGGTCCGCAAACAGCCGCGTGACCGTCTCCCGGGAAGTGCCGATCATCTGCGCGATTTCCTCGTGAGTGAGCGCCAGCTTGAGGCGTGGCTCAGACTTGGCGGCCTCGCCGTTCTTGCCGCTCCACTCCAGCAGCAGCTTCGCCAGCTTCTCAGCCGCGGAATGCGAAAGCCCCAAGGCGCGGATCTCGCGGCAGGCGCTGTTGTATTTGTCGCTGAGTTGCTCCGCAACCCGAAGGCAGGCATCACTGTGCTCCTTGAGGAAGCGCAGGAAATCATCACGTTTGACGAAATTCACCTGGCACGGATCCACCGTCTCGGCCGTCAACTCGTAGGGCTTGCCACTTACCGTGGCACTGAGTCCCAGCACCTCACCTGGCTCGGCGATTTTCAGGATCAATGTCTTGCCATCGGTGGAGCAGATGGAGAGTTTTACACGGCCTTTGCACAGTACGAAGATGCCACGTGGTGTCTGTCCCTCGACAAACAGGACCGCGCCCTTTGGGTAAGCGGTCGCGTATTTGATGGATTCGAACATCTGCAGTGCGGCTGGTGGAAGATCGCAAAAGATATGCTCTGCCCGCATCTTGCAAGTCAGGCAGCTTTCTATAATGTCCAGAC
>JBKQKT010000532.1:0-5449 GCA_052147365.1 Candidatus Korobacteraceae bacterium
GTGCAAGCCTTGGTCACGGGTGTCAATCATCCGCAGTTCCACCTCCTCAGGAGATCGACCATGGGCACGAGCCTCGTTTCGCGCAAGCGGACCCAAAACCGTAACCGTCACGCGCTCAGGTCGAACCTCGAGCTGCTGGAGCAGCGCACGCTGCTCAGCGTCGGTCCCCGGATCTTGAGCAGCACGCCGACGCAGGTCATCAATGCAGTCTCGGTCACGATCCCCGATGTGCTGCCAGAGTTGTTCGCGTCTCCGGCATAGACGGCAGTGAGCGAGTTGGAGCCGACCGCGAGTTGGGTCGGGCCGGTGATGAAAGTCGCCACCAGGGAACCGTTCAGGTTGGCCATGCCGAGAAGGGTGCCGCCGTTGTAAAACGTCACGGAGCCCGTCGGCTTGATGGAGCCCGTCGTGGCCACGGTTGCCGTGAGGGTCACCAGGGCGCCGTATCCCACAGGGTTCGGGCTGGCGGCGAGGGTGGTGGTGGTAGTGATGGCAGTGATCACCTGGCTCACAGGTGCGGACGTGCTGCCAGCGTTGTTCGTGTCTCCGGCATAAACGGCAGTGATCGAATGGGTGCCGACGGCCAGGGTTTTGGTTGCTAGGGTTGCCACTTGAGAGCCGTTCAGGGTGCCCGTGCCGATTTGCATCGTGCCGTCATTGAAGGTCACAGTGCCGGTTGGCGGATTGCTGCCGGTATACGTCACGGTCGCGGTGAAAGTCACCGTGGCACCCTGAATCGCCGGGGTCCCGCTGGTAGTCAGGGTGGTGCTGGTCGGAGATGTGCCTGCGGGCACCCAGTTGGCGAGTAAGCTCGACCCATTGATTGAACCGAGGCCGGTTGCCTCGTCATAACCTGCGGTCACCAGATAACCAGCCAGGCCACCGGTTACGCCGGTCGGTCCAGCCGTGCTGTTGTTGCACATGCTGGCCGAGGTCACCACGCAGGGGGAGACACCGCTGGTGGCCACCGTCACGTCGTTGAACACGAGATTCGCAGGAGTGACGGCGAGTTGGTAGAGGCGCTGATTCAGTTCTCCCTGAGACGAACCAATTTTCTGATTAAGCAGGGCGGTGATACCGGCCATGTCAGGCGCGGCAGCCGAAGTGCCGAAGAAATATTCGAAACTGAATCCCCCGCCCTGCACCACGCAGTCGCCGCCGCCGGCGGCCAGGCATCCGAGATATCCATCATGCCCCGATGAACTGAAGGCGATGTCAGGGGTGTAACGACCTTGAGTTCCTGGAACACCGGTTCCCGTTTGCCATGTAGGCGTCGGAATGAAGACGCTGAATCCGCCGCCCCCGGCGGCCACCCATGTGGTCCCGTTTCCGTTTAGATTGAACGGTTCATTCCATGCGCCTTCGGGAATGGGGCCTAACGCCGATTCATACGGAGGGGCCTGAACCGGATTCTGATTCCAATATGTCGCTGCGGGTACATCGTTAAACTCGGTCCCTCCAACGCAGGTGGAGTAACTGGAAGCGCAAATGTAATTCGTACTGAGAGACTGATGTGTCGGCGGGGGCTCAAACGATCGGTCGCAGCCGGCGGCCCCTGAATCTCCAGCTGAAACGAATACCGAGATGCCTTCTCCGACAGCCTGACTGAATAGGGTGTCCCAGAACTGCACATCGGATAGAGCCACATCCGCTTCGCATAAGCCGAAGCTGATATTCATCGTCTGAATTGGGACCGGGTTGTTATCGACAGCGTACTGAGCGGCGATGCCGATTCCATCCTCGGTTTGACTGCTTGCGCTGACAATTAAATCAACCGTTGCGCCGGTTGCAACGCTGCCCGCTCGCATCACATCCAGCGTCGCTTCCTGTTGGTCGCCGGAGGCGTTACCGCCAGGCCCAGCGGCAGGTCCGGGATCAACCCCGTCGGTGGGAATAATGACGGTCGGGTCTTTTTTCGCCAGGCCGGAGAGACTTTCAAAGTTCTCTATGTCGGGGTCATAAACTCTGGATCGCCCGATGATGCCTATGTTTTGTCCCGTGCCGTCAACGGTGAGACCATTCAAGTCGTAGATTGTGGCGAAATCGGCCGGCATAATGAAGTTGACGCATGTAGGGTTGCAAAATGTGAGGTCGGGTGAGGTGAAACCCCCTTCCTTAAGTTTTTGCGCCGGAACGGCCTGATGGTAGGAGCGATTCTTAATCGTATGCAGGCCGCTGACCGACTGAATCACCCCGCCCAAAGCTGCCGGAATCTGAGGATCGGCTGCGGTGGCGATGCGTTGCTCGCCGTCGACCTCGTAGTAGCGCATTTCGGTTGAGAAGGCGGAGCCGACCAGCGCTGCCGTGCCGCTGAAGTTAATCAGCGTCCGGCTGTTGGAGACGGAATCCACACGCAAGCCCTGCGCGCTGAGCCAGCCTGTGACCGCATCGATACTTTCCTGCGGGGCGCCGAACTTCTCACCCATCTGGACGGGCGTGAGGAAGTGATGGTAGTTGCTGGAGGAGCGATCCTGCAATTGCTGCAGAAACGTTTCGAAAGCTTGTTGCTGTTGCGGCGAGCGCTTAAGGACCACGGTCGAGTGTTCAAGCATCGTATCGCCTGGCACCGCGCCCTGACTGTTCTGTGGCACAGCCCATGCGGGACGGTGGCCTGGCAGAACAACCGAGCCGGTGAGACTACTCTGCGCCGCTGCAAAAGGCGCAGCCGAGAACACCAGAACGATAACGCCGAGGATGAGCGTGGCAAATTTAGGCGTGAGAAGCGCAGACGAAGCCAGCAGGGCCGTACGCGAGGGTCGCATGGTCACTCCGGTGAAATGGGTTATTCGGGGCTCGGAAGCATTATCCTCGCTTCCTAGTTGTCAGATCAAGTTATTCCTTGCGGGGTTGTATGGTACGGGAGGACAAATGGGTTTTGTGCGATGGGACAGGTGAGGGGTGAGCATCTTGCGGCGGGAAAGCAGGTCCTTCGCTGCGCTCAGGATGACAACCAAAAACTGCGGACACCGGCTCGCTCAGGGTCAGGATGACAAGAGATATAGGAGTCCAGCTAGACTTCGGCCAGTTCTTCTTCCAGTAACTGCTTGTTATAGAGATCGGTGTAATAGCCATTGCGGGTTATTAGTTCGACGTGGGTGCCCAGTTCTACGATGCGTCCCTGGTGGAGGACGGCGATGCGGTCGGCGTTGCGGACGGTGGAGACGCGGTGGGAGATGAAGATGGTGGTGCGTCCGCGCATGATTTCGCGGAGATGGTTGAGGATTTTATCTTCGGTGTGAGTGTCGACGCTGGAGAGGGCGTCGTCGAGGATGAGAATGCGCGGCGTGCGCAGGAGGGCGCGGGCAATGGCGGTGCGCTGCTTCTGGCCTCCGGAGAGCGTGATGCCACGCTCGCCTACGGTGGTGTTGTAGCCTTCGGGAAAGCTTTCAATATCCTGCGCGATGTTGGCGGCTTCGGCGGCGGCCTGGATCTGGTCGAGCGTCGGTTGGACGGGACCGGGTTGGACGGAATCGGGTTGGATGGAATATGGGTCGCCGGGATGCTGCGGGACGGGCGAGGACGCCCGCCGCTCCATTTCCGTAGATTCTTTTGATTCTTCGGGCTCTTCGGTGCTAATGCCGTAGGCGATGTTTTCGCGGATGGTGTCGCTGAAAAGAAAGGTTTCCTGCGGAACGAAGCCGATGTGGCGGCGCAGGGCGTCGAGAGGGAAGTGGCGGATGGGGCGTCCATCGATGAGAACGGAGCCGGGCTCGGCGTCGTAGATACGTGGAATCAGATTGACCAGCGTTGTCTTGCCGGAGCCGGTGGGGCCGACGATGGCCAGGCTTGATCCGGCGGGAATGCGCAGGTTGATGTCGTTGAGAACGGAGACGCCATTGTAGGCGAAGTTCAGATTGCGGAATTCGATCTCTCCAATAACATCGGGTGATGGGGTGATCGGGCCATCGGGCGATCTAACGTCAAAAGCTTTTGACTCTCGATTTTCAGATGGCCCGATGACCCGATCACCCGATGACCCGATGGTCTCTGCTTCGTCGGCTATTTCGGGCTTTTGTGAGAGGATTTCCTGGATTCGCACCATGGATGCGGTGCCGCGTTGAAAAATGTTGATTACCCATCCGAGGGCGATCACGGGCCACATCAATTGCGCCATGTAGGTGTTGAAGGCCACGAAGTCGCCGACGTTCATCCGGCCCTGCAGAACCAGCCGCCCGCCCAGCCAGAGCACGATCACCGAAGCGATGCCGAGCATGAGCTCCAGCGTCGGCCAGAGCATCCCCATCAGCCGAACCAGGCCCAGGCTACGGCGAATGTATTCCTGGTTGGCGCCTTCGAAAGCTGCAATCTCGGCTTGCTCCTGCACATAGGCGCGAATGACGCGAGCGCCGGAAAAGTTTTCCTGGGCGCGGGCCGAGATGTCCGAGAACATGGCTTGAATGCGTTCGAAGCGTTCGTGAATCTGGCGGCCAAAATACTGAATCACGATGCTCGCTACCGGGAGCGGCAGAAAGGCGTACATCGTCAGCTTGGGGCTGATCCGGAACATATAACTCACGGCCAACCCGGTAAAAACAATCGTGTTGGCCGAGTACATGATGGCCGGACCGAGCAGATTGCGCACCGCGTTCAGATCGTTGGTCGCGCGGGCCATGATATCGCCAGTACGGTTGCGCTGGTAATAGGAGTAGGAGAGGCGCTCCAGATGCTGGAAAAGATCGTTGCGCAAGTCGAATTCGATGTCGCGCGAAATGCCAATCACGATCCAGCGCGTGAGGAACTGGAAGATGCCTTTGGCCACAAAAACACCGAGCACGGCTAAGGCGTACAGAAACAGTTTTTGCCGGGTGATTCCCGAGTGCAGGTCGTTGAAGGCGTGGCGAAGAATCTGCGGAAACTGAACCGCGATCCCGTTAGTGAACAGGACGCATAGAGCTCCCAAAGTGAGGCCCGCGCGGTAACGCTTCAGATAGGGAACGAGGGGGCGTAGATTCTTGGGCACCATGAACGCTGTGGCTACCAGTTCCTGTAGATGAGATTGTAGCAGCGGTGGGTGCGGATTTTCGCAGCCCGGGAGCGAGGACGATGAAGGCGGCGGTGAGCAGCAGTGCGGCCCAGACGGAGAGCATGCCGGCGGCGAACATCAATCCCGAGTAGAGGAGGTCGGCGCGTTCCATACGAATCTCCACTTCGACGCTTTTGTATCTATATGCACATGCACTTTCGCGGGCACATGCAGCGCGGTAAAAAAAAGCCGGGCGAGAGTGGAGGACCGGATTCTTTTCCTCGCCCGGAATGGAGAGAGACTTTCCCGCCGCGTCTTCCCACACGGCGGAGACGGGGCAAGCCCCGTCTCTACGCAAGAAAAATACTTCGCTGCAGTTAGTCGTCTGCAGTTAGGCACCTTCAGTTAGTCTTCGGGCGACGAGTGCTTGCCCATGTGCGCCTCGTGATTGGCCTCGATCTGAGCGAGCTTGGCTTTCTGATCGGG
>JBKQKT010000533.1:0-3710 GCA_052147365.1 Candidatus Korobacteraceae bacterium
GCGCGATCAGCGGTGTTCATCGTGCTGGAACCTGGCGCGGAGGCGTGTTTCGGCGCCGCTCCTGAATTGGCTGCGGCCGCATTCTGCTTCTGTTCCGTCTTCTGCTCCATGCGGTCGATGGCAGCCGCATAGATGGCGTGCCGATAGGGATCGCGTGGCATCGGCAACTTGCCATCCATCACCGCTCTCACCACCGGATTGGGCGGGAAGTCGAGCAGCATTTCGCGGCTGCTCATGGTGAGCGTTCGGTAAGGAGCCAGCCGCGCCTGCATTGCGCTGTCGTCAATCTTCTCGGGATACAGTTGCAGCTCGATCCACTTGTCAACCCCCATCGCGGTTACGGTTTGGATGTCTCCCGGCCGTGGGCCGAAGGTCACGCGATCGAGGGCCTGCTGCGCCCGCTTCTGTTCATCCACGACGCCAGCGTTCTTGTTCTTCTTCGCCGCATAGAGACCAGCGGTGACAAGAAGCACAAGGACAAGGGCGGCGACCCCGCGCCAGTCTGGTCGCCTGCTGATGGTCTCCTTGTTTTGATTGCGACGTGGCCTGCTCACGAATCTGCACTCCGCCGGAACGAATTACTCCCTATAAACCTGATTGGCGGGAAAAGTTGCTTCACTTGGATTTGTTCAGCGATCGTGCTGCATCCGCGTAATGCTCAAACGTGTGCGAATCGAAGAGCACGAATCGTACTTCGCGGATGTGCGCGGCCTGCTGCAGCGCGCCGGCGGCACTGCTGACTGCGATTTGCGATGCCTGATCAACCGGATATCCATAAGCTCCCGTCGAGATCGCGGGAAACGCGATGGAAGCAAGTTGCAACTCGTCCGCGATGCGGATGGACTCGCGATGGCAGCTCGCCAGCGTCTCTGCTTCGCCGCGCTTGCCGCCACTCCAGATCGGGCCGACAGTGTGAATCACGTATTGTGCGGCGAGCAGCCCGGCAGGGGTGGCCACTGCCTGTCCCGCGGGAAGGTGGCCGATGCGCGCAACAATCTCCTTGCAAGCCTGCAGAATCGCCGGACCGCCGGCGCGATGGATGGCGCCGTCCACGCCTCCTCCGCCGAGCAGCGAGGAATTAGCGGCGTTCACGATGGCGTCAACCTGCTCGCGAGTGATATCGCCGGGACTAGCGATGACGAGGATGCGCTCGCCCAGAGCAACCCGTACAACCCTGGCTGAATCGGTCATACCGAATGAATAATAACCCTATCGATCCGTCACAGCCGCAGCAGGCTTTGCTTCATGGGCCAACCGCGAAATCCTGAATCGCATCGGTTGCCTGTAGAATGCACAATGGCCTATGAACGCTCTGCGTACATCCCGTCTCGTTGTCTTGCTTTTTGTTTTCGCCGTGTACGTAGCCTTTGCGGGAGTTGATGTGACGCCAAGAATCGTTGACCACGAAGCGTTTCAAGTAGTCGGAATCGAAGCCAGCACCAACAACGCCAAGGAGTCCGGACCCGATGCCATCATTGGAAAACTTTGGCGGCAATTTCTTAGTGAAAATTTGCTGAATAGGATTCCTGACAGAGTTGACCAGTCAATTATCGCTGTCTATACCGACTACATCAGCGATGCCAACGGCCAGTACACCTTCGTCCTGGGCGCCAAGGTGAAACCGGTTCCAACCCCCGTAGTACCAGAGGGCATGGTCGTGAAGACCGTTCCGGCCGGACGATATGCCGTCTTCACCTCAGACCGCGGGCCGGCCGCGAAGGTTGTCGTGGAAACCTGGAAGAGGATTTGGGCTTACTATCAATCACCGGCAAACGGCCAACGAGCGTATCGTGCCGACTTCGAAGTCTACGACCAGCGCACTGCCGATCCTAACAACGCGCAGGTGGAAATTTATATCGGCATGAAGTAGAAGTTCGTCACCGTGCATCCACCAGCCTGATTGTCTCCAGCACCACGTCCCCGGCAATCGCCAGCGACTGCGGGCTCAGCTTGTCGAGCGTGTCCTGCACAGTGTGGTGGTAGGCGTTGTTGTAGCCGTAATCCAGGTCGATAATGTCCACTGCCGGCACGCCGATCTTCAGAAAAGGCAGGTGGTCGTCTTCAATGTCAGCCCGAACCTGATAAAAGTGTGACTGGTAGCCCAGGTTGGTCGCAGCCTGGTAAACGAGATCACTTAACCACGGTGTGGATAAAGCTTCCTTCTGAATATCCAGATCGGCGTCCCCGATCATGTCAACCAGGATGAACGCCTTGATCTTCTTCGCCGTGCCGTCCTGCTGCCACCTCTGCGCCAAGTGCTTCGCCCCATACAGGCTGTCCGTAGCACTCCAAGTGACGAACGCTTCTTCCGCATCGGTCCACACCAGCCACACGCTGTAGCCGTCGCGCTCCTTGGCTCGAAACTCATCAGCCAAAGCCAGCAGAAGCGCGGTGGAAGAACCACCATCATTCGCCCCGACATACGCTTTCGGTAACGGGTAGTTTGTGTCGTAGTGTCCCGCGACCACGATGATTCCGTCCTTGCGGCCGGGGAATTTGGCGATGATGTTGTTGACCGGGAACTTGCCGACAGGCGTCTGCGCGGTAAATTTGTCCTCCTCCACATCCACACCTTTCAGCTTGGAGAGAATGTACTGCTCCAGCTTGGCATGCCCCGGGCTGCCTACCGGTCGCGAGCCAATCGCGACCACTTCCTTCACGTATTGCATGACGTGATTGCCGTTGATGTTCGGCACGGGACCGGAGGCCTTGTTGCCCGCCGGTGCTGCGGCTAAGGCGGACGTTTCCCCGCCGCTCACACCTGCGGGCTTCGTCTCCGCAGAAGAGGGCGACGTCCGCAGCTCTGATTTGCTGCATGCAACCGCTGCCATCACCAGGGCAAACACGGATGTGTAAATCCAGGGCAATGCCATCCGGGAAAACTTCATCTTGCACCTAATTGTAAATGCGAACGAAAGAAACCTACGGACGCGGATAAGTTTCGCTCAAAAAGAAAAACGACCGCTTACAAAGAGCGGTCGTCGATGCCTTCACTAAATCGCTAGTTGCTAATTGCTAGTTGCTAATCCCCTACCCCGCCACTTCCTCCAACTGCTTCTGATCAATATCGAAGTTCGAGTACACGTGCTGAACGTCGTCGGAATCCTCCAGCGCTTCCAGCAGGCGAATCATGGTACCGGCTTGATGCCCCTCGAGCTTGGTGTAGTTCTGCGGAACCATGCCAATTTCGGCGACCTCGGGCTTGATGCCTGCAGCCTTCACCGCTTCAAGTACCGTCTCGTACGCGGCAGGATCGGTGAGGATCTCCCAACTGTCACCATCATCCTTCAAGTCGTCGCCGCCGGCTTCGAGAACAATACTCATCAGGTCGTCTTCCTTGGCCGCCGACTTGGCGATGACGATGTCGCCTTTCTTATGGAACATCCAGGCAACCGAGCCGGCTTCGCCCATGTTGCCGCCGTTCTTCGAAAAGGCGTGGCGCAGCTCGCTGACTGTGCGATTGCGGTTGTCGGTGGACACTTCGACCAGAATTGCGACGCCGCCGGGCCCGTAGCCCTCGAAGGTGATCTCCTCGTAGGAGACGCCCGGCAACTCGCCGGTGCCGCGCTGGATGGCCCGTTGGATGTTGTCGGCCGGCAGGTGCTCGGCCGTGGCGGCGGCAACCGCCCCGCGCAGTCGCGGGTTCTTCTCCGGATCACCACCGCTCTTGGCCGCGATGGTGATTTCCTTTATTAGCCGCGTGAAAATCT
>JBKQKT010000534.1:0-9435 GCA_052147365.1 Candidatus Korobacteraceae bacterium
GCCTCGTTTAAATAAGGATCGCTCGCAAACGACTCGCCGCCTCGCTCCGTATTAAAGAAAAGTAGATCGAGATCATCGCCATACAAATCGTTCCGCCCGTCGATCGCTACCGGATAATTCGGCATATACCAGGTAAGAAATCCGCCCCAGTCAAGCGAGTTGTAAAGCGGTCCCGGAGCCGGATGCTGCCGCAGATAATTCAGCGCCTTCACCGGATACATGCTGCTGATCGCACGATCGAATCCGCGCTGGTTGAAATCCGCATCGCGCGCCACCAGCAACAGCGCCACGCCGACGAAAGCCGCGAGCCCGAATTTTTCCATCCAGCTTTCGCCTCCACGCCACTTGGCTTCAGGCACAGGAAAATCGGCGATGCAAGCCGCTGCCGAAATACAAATGAACCACGAGTCGCGCATCGTGCGGTAAGAAACCACGCTCGCGACAATCAGTAACAGCAGCTTGAACGGATCGATTTTTTTCCGCCATCCCAGCGCGAAAAATCCCGCTCCCGTCAAAAGCAATTGCACGTAATGGCTGCCCGCGCGAAAGTTTATCGCCTGCAACTCCCGAATCATCATGTAAGGAACTTGCGCCTTTGAGTACTCAACCATCACCACATATAAGTGATACGAGTAAGGCCCGATGCAGGTAGCCACAAAACACGCGGCGAAAATCGCTCCCAGCGTGGCCATAGGCAAAGTCGCAGGCAGCACGGATTCTGCGGTAATTCCAAGTCTCGCAGCGACAAACTGCAAAAGGTTCACCCCAAACAGCAGACCAACCAGAAACAGCCCATAAAGAAACTGAATATGCAGATTCGCCCACAGCAGAAATAAAGGAGGAAGCCAATACAGCAGTTGCACGCGCCCCGAACGATTCGCTTCCAGCAGAAGCGTAAGCGTAATCGTAAACAGCGTCATCGAAAAAAACACAGGACGCGGCATCAGGTTATAGAGAAACGCCGAACAAGTGAACCCAGCAATTGCGCAAGCCCACCAGAAGCGGCCTGAGAGTCGCCGCGCCATCCAGAAAATGCTGTAAGCGACCGCCAGTGTCAGCAGGATCCCGTAAACGCCAATGCCCGCAAGTCCAAACCAGCGGTAAGAAAAAGAGAGCAGAACCTCATATCCCCAACTGTAAGCGACCCAAGGACGCGCCGCAGCCGTGCGCGAGAGAATGCCAGTGTGAGGAACGGCATGATGCTCGACGATCCAGTCGCCGACCTTCAAATGCCACCAGATATCCAGATCAAGAACGCAGAACTTCAGGTACAGCGCCCGAGCCGCAACCGAAGTCAGCAATCCAGCCAGAACCAGTAACTGAAAGGGTCTCCGGTCGAATAATCCGCTTAACTCCTCCCGAGCGCTCATTGCGATTGGACGGTCAACCCCGCAATCGTAATCGTCACCGGATTCGGCTGCGACGAAGTCGTTCCCTGAACCTTGACGTTATAAGTTCCAAGTTCCGGATTCATGGGAGCAGAATTCCCCCCACCACCACACGCATTCAGCAGGACCAGAACCAGGCACAGCCCAACCAGCCACAGCCAAACGTATCGCTTGTTGCGCCGCTGATTGCGGAGTCCGAAGCCAGCAAACAAGATCCCCACCAAAGGCACGAAAGCAAAAGCAAAGTAGAGTCGCGGCCCGCGAGTCCTATCAAGCATCGCAGAACCCGAAGGCACCGCAATGGTCAGCGTAAACGGAACTGCTTGAGCACCTGGTGTAATCGTCGTGATTGGCGTGCCCGACTGCGAAGCAAAACTGCAGGTAGCATTCTTTGGCAATGTACTCGTCAAACAGGAAAGCGTAACTGCCCCTCCGTTCCAGCCCGGATTCTCATTCAGCAGCAGCGAATAGGTAGCCGATTGTCCCGGAGAAATAGTTTGTGGTGCAGGCTCAGCCGCAGCCGGAGCTTGCACGATCGTCACCGTAGTCGTGCCAACCGCATTCGACGCCTGTTGCGAGTAAGCCGCGACGGTAACCGTTGCCGGAGATGGCACGCTGTCAGGCGCAGTGTAAAGACCTGTAGCGTCGATGGTTCCATAGGTGGAGTTGCCGCCCGCTACTCCCTCCGCGAACCAGTTCACTGCCTGGTTCGTTGTCCCAGTCACAGTGGCAGAGAATTGTTGCATAGAGCTTTGCAGGGAAGAACTCGTATAGATCTGAATGTTGGTAGGACTCACCGTGACCGTGATGCTTCCATTCGACGCCACAATCGTTGCCTGCGCCGATCCCGAAGTCGTGCCATCGGCCTGCGACAGCGCGGTAATCGTAACTGTCGCTGGATTAGGAACCGTCGCTGGCGCCTGAAATAGCCCACTGCTTGAAATCGTACCGACTGTAGAATTACCACCCACAACTCCATTCACCGACCAGGTCACCGCCGTGTTGCTCGTCCCAGTCACAGTCGCCGTATATTGCAACTGTTCGCCCTCTACGACCGATCCCGAAGACGGAGCAACCGTAACGAAGATCGCAGGAACCAGATCGCGGATCCGCTGGTTGTTCGTGTCGGCGATCAACAGATCGCCAGCCGCGTTGCCTGATAATCCATATGGGAAGTAAAGCTCGGCACTGGTTCCTTGCCCGCCATCTCCCATGAAACCCGGACTCAGCGGAGTTCCCGCCACAGTCTGAATAAACCAGTTATTAGCCGCCACAATCTCCCGAATTACCTGATTGCTCGTATCCGCGATGAAGACATCTCCCGACGTATCGACGTACACACCATTTGGAACGTTCAGCAACGCACTAGTCGCCAGACCGCCATCGCCAGAGAAGCCCGCATCGCCGCTTCCCGCAAGCGAAGCAATGTATGTCGGCGGAATCGTAACCCCAGCAACCGTAACTGTCTGCGTTGTGCTCAGGTTGACAGCGCGAATGCGGTTATCAAAACTATCCGCAATATAGACGTTTTCCGAGAGGTCCACGAACACGCTGACCGGGAAGGCAAGTTGCGCGCTGGTAGCGGCTCCGCCATCGCCGCACGGATTCGTCGGTTGAGCAGGCGTAGTACATACCTTGCCATCGCCCGCCACAGTGTTGATCACGCCGCTCGACGCCGTCACCTCGCGAATGACGGAATTGCTGGTGTCCGCGATAAAAATGTTCCCCGCGCTGTCGACAACGACGCCATAAGGACCATTAAGCTGCGCACTCGTGGCAGCGCCGCCGTCGCCTGTGTAGCCCGCTCCCAGGATGAAATTGCCAGCTACAGTCTGAATATCGCCAGTCGATGCCACCACTTCACGAATCACGGAATTATTCGTATCGGCGATAAAAATATTTCCCGCACTGTCGACGAAGACGCCTTCGGGACTATCAAGCTGCGCACTTGTGGCGATATTGCCGTCGCCAGAGTATCCAGGCCCCAGAATGGCGCTGCCGGCTACGGTCTGAATGTCGCCCGTGGTCGCTGAAACTTCCCGAATTACCGAATTGGCCGAGTCAGCGATGAAAATGTCTCCCAAGCCGTCCACGAAGACGCCTGCCGGATAATTCAATTCGGCATCAATGGGCGTTCCTCCATCGCCTGAAAAAGCCAACGTGTTATTGCCGATAATTGTCGATATGTCGCTGGTCGAAGCTGTTACCTCGCGGATCACAAAGTTGTCCGTGTCGGCTATGAAGATGTTTTCTGAGCTGTCAACGAATATGTTGCTCGGATTATCCAGTTGAGCACCCGTCGCCAAACCCCCGTCGCCGGAATAACCAGCACCTAACGCATTATTTCCTGCTACGGTTGCAATGTTCCCAGCAAGCGTGAATTCGCGAATCACAGAATTATAGGTATCCGCAACAAAGATATTTTCTGAACCATCGACGAACACCCCTGATGGCAGACAGAGTTGTGCTGCCGTAGCCAAGGCGCCATCGCCAGAATAATTACAAACGTCGTTCCATTCGTAATAAACCCCAGCCACAGTTTGAATGTCGTGGTTCGCTGTGGTCACTTCACGAATGACTGAGTTGAAAGTATCCGCAATAAAGATATTTCCCGACCCGTCGAGGAAAACACCTTCAGGAAGACCAAGTTGTGCGCTCGTAGCCAATTGGCCGTCGCCAGAATAGCCAGGAGAGCCCGGTGTTCCGGCCACTGTTTGAATGGTGCCGCCGATCACTTCGCGGATCACCGCATTATCTGTGTCCGCTATAAAAATATCTCCAGAGGCATCCACAAACACGCCGTAAGGGTCGTCCAGTTGCGCCTGGGTCGCGGGCCCGCTGTCGCCGGAATAGCCAGGAGTTCCATTGCCAGCCACGGTTGCGATATCGCCCGGTTGAATCACGACTCCCGCTATCGTCACTGCCTGTGTGCCAGGGTTCACCACACGAATGAGATCATCGCCGCTGTCTGCGATGTAGATATTTCCGGAAGCGTCTACGAACACGCCTTCGGGATGGCTGAGCGCCGCGCTGGTTGCGAGTCCACCATCACCGCATAACGTAGTGGGCGTCAGAGGACAGACGGTCCCGTTTCCGGCCACGATCGTAACGTTGTTCCCGGTGTCGATCTTGAGGATGTGACCCGCGTAGGCGTCCGCGACATAAGTGTTACCCGAACTGTCCCGCGTGACGCTGCCGGCATATCCAATGCTGGCACTAAGCGCTGTCAGATTGTTCGGACCGCCGCCAGCGACTGTACTGATGGCATACTGGGCCAGCAAGAACTGTGGCGCCAACAAGAACGCTGCCAAGGCCATTGCAACCTGCGCAATTAATTTGGGGGAGCGCATGATTATTTCGCCTCCTGGCCAGAAATACGGTCCAGTCGGACCACCGTCTTGCCGTTCGCACCGCCCGAGCCCGACATCTCCAGAACGAATCTCGGCCGCGAGCCCTTTTGCCACAACTGGTATTCCGATCGCGGGATAGTGAATTCTTGTGTAAGCTCCCCTGCCCCATGCGCGCGGAGAGCGACAGAGCAGGCATGCATTCCGCCCTTTTCCGGGTGAGAAAAATCCCAAAGAATTATTTTCTGAATCAAAAGATCAGAGGACCCGTGGTTCGTCAGATGGATCCGTATTCGAATCTGTGCCTGGGAACCGAGGGCGGTCGAGTGCAATACCTCATAAGAACCGGAAACCAGAGGACCGTTATTGGCTGATGCCGTTTGCATCCAAAGTGCAAACAAGGCAACGACCGCAAGGTATCGCTTGCAGACGCGTACGAAGTTGTCGCTCATGTGAACCTACCTTCCTTCAAGGGCAGCTTCGATGGCTGGCCTCCAACCGAAGAAACCTGCCTAGGCAGTGCTTGCCGCTTTTCTTACCGGAACCCTGCTTTCCACTTCCGCTCCCTGCTCACCCGCGGCGCCTGCCTCGTGATATTCAGCGTCCTGATTCACTGCCCAGACGTCATACTTGCGCTCCCCCGCGAGGATGTTCTTCGCAGTAAGCATTGCCGTCATCATGGCATGATCCTGATTGTTGTACTTGTGCATGCCATTGCGGCCGACCAAGTGGAGCGTCGGATAGCTTTCGTCCAAGGCTTTCCGAATCGTACTTACGTGCTGCTGATATGCGTCGTCATAAACCGGATACGCTTTGGGCTGGCGGATGACGCAGCCGTCAACCACGTCCGCACTGGCTGCGAGATTTACCTTTTGAATTTCCTGCTTCGCCAGTTTGATCAACTCGCTGTCTTGCGTGGTCCAGAGTCCATCGCCCTCGAAGCAAAAATATTCGAGACCATAGGAACAGTAGCCGGGATCTGGCACCATCTCCGGCGACCACGACTTATAATTTTGCACTCGACCTACTTGAACGCTGGGATCGTGGATGTAGATCCAGTTGTCGGTGAAACGGCCGCGATCATGCACGATCAGCCCAACTGTCAGGAAGTCGCGATAGCGCAAAGAGCGCGCTGCCTGGAGTGCGGCTGCGGGCAGTTGAGGTTCGATCTGAGCCACTAATTCGCGGATGGGCATGGACGAAACTACATGTTCCGCCCGATATTCTTCCGCACCGCCATCGGCATTGCGCGTAGTCACGACCCAGAGATTGCTGGCTGAGTCGAACCGGCAACCTGTTACTTTCCGGCCCATCATTACAATGCCGCCGAACTTGCGGATCTTTTCCGCACAGGCTTCCCACATCATGCCCGGCCCCAGTCGCGGATAGCGGAAGGTGTCGATCAGCGTCTTCACAATCTGCTTCCGGTCTTTGGGCTTCTTGGTGAAGAACGCGTGCTTCAAAGCAGAAGCCAGCGATAGTCCTTTGATCCGTTGCGCCGCCCAATCAGCCGAGATTTCGTTGCAGCTCATCCCCCAGACCTTCTCGGTGTAGGTTTTGAAGAAGATCCGGAACAACCGCTTACCGAACTGGTTGGAGACCCACTGTTCGAAAGTTTTGGGATTGCGTACAGGATTGATTTTCGCCGCCGCAAACGACAGCATGCATAGCGTCGATTCGATCAATCCCAGCTTCGACAGCGCCTCGAACGGCTTCAAGGGATAGGTGTAGAACTGGCCGCGGTAGTAAATGCGCGACGACCGCGGACGATCGAGCATGTTCTCGCCGTCCACCTCCGTCCAGAAATCCTCCACCTCGCGGGACTTCGAGAAAAAGCGATGCCCTCCGATATCGAAGCGAAAGTCCTTGTAATTGACGGTTCTAGAGATTCCGCCGACGTATTTCGGGTCGCTCTCGAGAACGACAACCGGAGCCTGCTGCTTCGACAGCTCGTAGGCGGCAGTCAGGCCGGCCGGTCCAGCGCCGATGATTGTCGCCTTGAAGATCGTTTGTTCCATCGCGTATTTGCCGTCCCCTCGTAACCGAATGGCAATCGTGATACCAACCCACGGCCATAGTCAAGTGCAAGATGCACAAAGGTTTCAACCATCAAGACGTTGGGGAACGGCACCTGGGAGAAGAGGCAAAACCCACCTTGCCTGAGGAGAAAAACCCGCTTCGGTCTTGCAAATCACGGTTACCACCCCACTCATCCTGAAATCAAGAGTCCGTAGCGTCGGAAAATGAGTCACTGGTTTTGACGACTATAGTCACTCAGAGCTGAGAGCGTATCTGTGTCTCATCCCATTCACACCGTTTGGAACTACCGAACGAAGTTCCCTGTTCCCGGTGAACATACTATGACAGCGGCTTGGCTTGCGTACCAGGTTTGACCCCAGAGTGTTTTTTCGCCTGTGCCATCAATTCCAGAACCTTGGCTCTGCCTTCGTAGTTCGGGTTCGTGTCGAGCAACTTTTGCCACGTGGCAACCGCTTTGTCGATATCCATCTTGCCCTGCCACTCGACGACGCCGAGATTGAACAAGGTGTTGGCCTTGTTCGGCTCGTAAGTGAGCGATTTCTGGAACTCTGCGATGGCGCCATCGGCGTTGCCCGTATACCAAATAGCGGTCGCCATATCGGTACGAACGCCTGTGTTGGCTGGCTCAATTTTCAGTGCACGCTGGTAATAATCGATGGCTGTGGGGTACTGCTGGGCATCGTAATAGACATTCCCGACGTTTTCGATAAGCCCGGCGTTGTTCGGATCAGCCTTGAGCTTTTCGATGAGCGGCGCAGCTTGTGTGTCGGCCATTTTCTGCATTTCAGCCGGGGTCGGAGCCTGCGCGCCAGGATTTGCATTCCCCATCGCCGGAGCCGATGGGCTCGCCGCCTCGGTCACAGCGGCCGCGGCCGGACTCTGCGACCCGCGGATGAACCACCCGCCGGCAATTCCCACCAGCAGGCAGATGACCGCCAACACATAAGCCTGCACGCTTGTCCATTGATCGCTAGAAGTAGAGCCCTGGGAAGTAGAGACTTGATTTGTATCCGTCATTGCTGAATGCTCCTTCAACTCAATTTGTTTTATCTTGTTTTGTCGGCGAAATCCGCCCGCGAGGCGCGTTCCACTGCGGTAGAGCGTTAGCTCTTACCCTGCATCTGAACGTCCGCCATTAATTTCTGCACTTGGGCTTTGCGGTCTGGGCTCAGTTGCGGATTCGACTTCAACAACTGCTGCCAAGCCGCTATCGCTCCCTTGCTGTCCTGTTTTGCCTGCCATTTGATCATGCCCAGATTAAAGAGCGAATTGGCGTCCTTGGGATCGTATTCCAGCGCCTTCTGCAGTTGGCTGATCGCCCCATCCACATCACCGTCATAGTACAGGCTTGAGGCCAGTTGAGTACGAACCGCAATATTTTTTGGATCGGCTTGTACTGCCTTCTCGTAGTAACCGGCCGCGTCCTTGAATTGGTGGGTGGCCTCGTAGATGTTGCCCACCTGTAGCAACAGAGCGCTGTTAGCCGGATCGCTCTTTAGTTTTTCGAGCAGCGGCGCTGCCTTCGTATCGGCCATCTTTTTCATCTGATCGAGCGTGGGCATCTGGCCGCCCTTTGCACCCATTGCTGCCTGTTGAGTTTGGCTTGCTTCTGCTACAGGGGGCGCGGGAGATTGGGATCCGCGGAAAAGGTAGCCGATGGCTAAGCCCACCACCAGGCAAACCACCGCCATCGCGTAAACCTGTGTCCCTTTCCAGGCTGATCCGCTAGTTCCCGGTGCAACTACTTCATTTGGCATTCGTCGTTTCTCCTTCAGTCTGCCTAGTGTTCATTTCATCTCTACACAGGTGAGTCCGTTCATTGATGGCATTCCACATGCCACAGTAAAATCCGCGAAAACTAAATTCCATCTACCTGTTTTCAGCATGTTGCGCGGAAGAATCCCCTGGAATGTGTTGAAGAAATGGGGATTCGAGCCTTTCCGCTCAGCCGCCCGCGGATTTTGCCCCGCAGTATCCCGGCGCAAACCTAACCTCATAGTCCTTACCTTACTGACGTAAAGGCTTCAGGGCAGCATACGATGTCACAGTCGAATGTGACGTAGATCACACAGTCCAGAAATATCTTCCAACGCTGCGAGGCTAATTCGATATCAACGAGAGGCGTCCGGAACCTGCAACGCAGCAGCGCGTTGCCGCGCCTCGGCAGCCAACTGCAACTCTCCAGTCGCTTCGTATAGTTTTGCAAGTCTGTTCCAGCGACTCGCCACACCCGGGGTTCTCCTGGTAGCTTCCTGTTGGAAAGCGATCGCCTGAGGCCAATGTCCGAGAAGCCTATGCGCTTCGGATCTGCCTTCGGCAATCTCTGCGTAGAGTTCAGGGGCCAGTGATTCGGCACCTTTGCGGAAGGGGCTGCTTTTCTCGGCATCAGTAAACGCAACCAGCGCTTGCTCGGGGTGACTCAGTGCGATTTGGAGTTTTCCAAGCGTCATGTACATATTGAGCGGCTTAGTGGACTCTCTCGCAGCCCGCTCGATGGCTTGGGCCGCCTCGAGGTTGCGGCCCTCGGCGGCGTAGAGCAATCCAAGAGAGTACAAGGCACCACCATTTTCATTAAGTGCAATCGAAGCGCGGTACTGCTGTTCTGCTTCGGAGTAACTTCTCTCCCGTTGAAACAAAGACGCGAGCAGCAAATGGACACT
>JBKQKT010000535.1:0-7665 GCA_052147365.1 Candidatus Korobacteraceae bacterium
GCGATGACTTCGTCACCGCGGGGAACGGCGAGCGCGCCGCCAGGGCAAAAATCATTTTGCACGTCGATAACGAGAAAGACATCGTGCGCATCGATTTGCATCGGAATTTCCTCAGCGAATGAACGTCAAAACGCGGGCGATTATTTGCGCGGGGCAAGGGCATATTTTTCGGCGATCGCCTGCATCACCGATTCGGTGACAGACTGGACAAGTGCCTGAAGGTCTGCACCGGAGACCCTGCCGTTGGCGTGGTTACCGTCGTCCGGCGCATGCTTGAGCGCGATGGGACTTTGGACGGCGAGACTGGCGTCGCTCAAAGGCGGCATATCGAGCGGGAATTCCGGCAGGCCGAGTTTCTTTCGCAAGGCGCGCAGATCGGCGCCGCGTTCCTCGGAGATGCGGAGAATGGGCGCGCCCAACTGCGCGGCGAGCATCAGCGTCCAGCAATAGGTGTCGAGAACTTCGGCGCACCACTCGGCGCGCGTGACGGTATCGGCCCAGCAGACGATGCCGTGATTCGCGAGCAGCATGGTGTTGTGATTCTTCACGTAGGGAAGAACCGTTTCAGCAAAGGCCTTGGTGCCGGGCGTTTCATAGGGCGCGACCGCGACGTTGCCCACGATGACTTCGAACTCAGGAATGATGAGATTGGGCGGGAGGCAGCCGGTGATTGCGTAGGCCGTGGCGTGGGGCGGATGGCAATGCACGACAGCCTTCGCCTCGGGCACGGCCTTGTAAATCTCGAGATGCAAGAGCAGCTCGCTGGAGCGTGGCTTGCTTCCGGCAAGTTGATGACCGTCAATGTCGGTGAGGCAAATGTCCTGGGGAGTGAGGTCGAATTTGCTGACAAGCGATGGCGTGCAGAGAACGGCGTTGGGTCGGAGGCGATAGGAGATGTTGCCGCCGTTGCCGTCGACATACTGGCGCATCCAGAGCTTGCGGCCGGCGGCACAGATTTCATTTTTGATGGCTTTGGCCTGGGGAGAAGAGAAGATCGCGGTTGCGGCGTTGTGCCGGGCGGCGGGCTTGCGGCCGGTTTGCGCGGCGCGGGCGGTCGAGCTAGCTTTTCCGGTCCGGCCCGTCCGGGAGCTATTCTGGCCGCTTTTCTTCTTTCCGTTCTTCACTTTCACACCTCAGGTCCCAAGGAACATTTTAGGTTGCGAGGCAGAAAGTGTCGAAACGGGCCTGTGAGACGCGAATTTTGAAGGGTGTTGGGCATGTAAGACACGTCATACGCGATGTAAGACGACGTGAGACGGGGAAAAACCGGTGTCAGGTGTCAGGGATCAAGAATGCAGGTTTCAGGGGTCGGAAAGCAAGACTGCAGATCGCCGAAGAGTCACTGATTACCGGCGACTGGCGGCACCTTCGTGGCCCACGCTCAACATTCAGTTCGCGAAGTGCGACTTGTCACATATGGGGGAGCCCCCTCCCCGTCTCTGGAAATAACTCGCCTTGAATCATCGGTTTGCGGCAAGTATGGGTCCGCAAATATTTCATTCGAAAGCCCCTTAGCCGCAGATATGAAACAGCAAAGGAGATACGACCGATTTTGGAGACTTTGGCTCCGCGATTTGCCCTTCTTGCACTGCTTTCGGTGCGCTAGATGGAGAAGAATCTCTCCGGGAAAATCCGACAGAGAAACACTTCTCGGGAAAAAAGGATGGGCGGGTCGAGGTGCGCCGTAATCCCCTCCGGCACTCCTCGGAACCGCCCGCCCCTTTGTTTGAAAGGAGATTCTTCCAACTAAGAACAAGTGTAGCGAAACGGGAGAAATAACCGGCAAACTTGGGGAAAATTATATTTCGTTTGGAATGAGTGAGATGGGGTGTGTGTATGGGCTGAACTCCCTTGACAGGGGAAGTGCAGGCTGGAGGAGTCGGCAGCGAAGGCGAAGGCGACGCCCAGCTGAAGGGCGGCGGCAAGCGACTTTGGAGGGAAGGGTGGTTAATCCCGCGCCGTCGCCGAAACTCCTCAGTGAGCACTTGAGAAGGAAGTTTTCCGCTTTCTGAAGGTGCCCGCAGATCTCATTGGGTTCCCATCCGTGGAGATTGGGGCGCCGACCCCAAAGCCCTGTCCCCTTGCGCTGGGCAACTCGCTGGTCGTCAGTCCTGACCAGACAATTTCACATGCTGGGAACATTGCCGGGTATGTCCCTTGCCTCCGGGCCGACGGGATGCTGGCGAATCAAATCTATTGCCGGTTGAATCCCGTACCCAACAACAATGCCCGTATTGAGCGCGACGTATTCACCGTTGTCCACGTATTCAAAGTAGGTCCCGTCGCTCCTCCTATTGATTCTCCAGGGTTGCGCCCTTGCTTCATTTCCCGCGCTCGCAGGCGACGGAATGTCGTGCTTCTTCATAACGGGAACGACCTCAGGTCTAAATCCTGACACGACCCCAATCAAATCCAGCGCGACGCCTCCCCGTTTGAGGTCATGAACCACGATTGGGCCGCCAGAGAAACCTGGATTGTTGTATCCATCCAGAAGGATCAAATCCGATTTGTCGACGTCTGACAAAGGGACGACGCCAGATATTGTTCCTCTCTTGACAATGGGCAGCGGATAGGGGTCCTTAAGCCCTTTAGGGGCAGGCCGTATGCCGTATGGGAAGCCAAGAAAGAAGGCATCCTGGCCCAAGCGAAATTCGATGTTTTCGCTTGGCAGGTCGAAGTTCACTGTTAATTGGCGCGGCGGAATAAGGACTGCGATGTCAACAGGGTCATTGCATCGGAAGATTTCCACGTCAAGGGAAGACCAGTTGTCGTTCGTAAATATGTCAATCTTGTCCTTGTCCCTCAATCCTTGGACGACATGCTTCGCAGTGATGAGGTACTCCCGACCGTCTACGTCCACTGTGAACGCGGTTGCGATCGCCTCTTGAGGTGTAGCGGCGTGGACGCGGACATTCAAAACGCGCGCGAGGATATTGAATGTTATCTGCGCATCTACCCGGACGGGCGTTAGAACTGCCAGGAAGGACGGGACGAACGAGACAAAGCAGAGAACGAAGGAATTACGTGCTGACCGCATGGCTACACCTCCCTTAATGCGAACGAGGATACGCCAAATTCTTGCGAGGAAGAGTTCGATGGACGCCCCTAGTCTCCGTTCTGGGCTCGGGCCACCCTGCATCTCGCGCCCGTTGGCCGGTCATGTTGCTAGAGCCTGCCGTGTTGCGTCGGCGTGGCGCATGGGCGCACCTTCGCCGCGCTCTTTGTTTTTCAAATTCCTGTGGGTGGGGGACGGCGGGCTCGATCCTTTCCACCGCGGCAAAATGGCTTGCGCGTCATCCATAATTTGCCTTGATATCGAAGTGGATTTGACAGGATGAACAATCTTTCGGCGGAGTGGAGTGTGACGGCGCCGATCGACGTCGCTCCGAAGTGCACTGGTTGGAGCGCCCCACGGACGCGGGGCGTTGTGATGCCGGTTCCGGGGCGCGGGAATGCACCGGGAATGACACGGAGCGACGGGAAGATTCGATTGCAGGTGAGCAGAGACGGCGCTAACATGCTGGCCACAATGCGAAGGCGAGAGTGCGAGGGGGTGGCAAATGAACAATTTGCTACGACTGCTGGTGATCGTGGGATTAGGCGCGGGGGCTATCGCGATGGTGGCGCTGGGGCTGGAGCGGCACAACGCCGATCTGCTGGCGCCGTTGAACCTGGTGCTGTTTGTGGCAGCGGTCCTGGTCTATGTGCTGCCGGCGGGGCTGGCGATGTACCGGGACTGTAAATCGACGGCGTGGATCGTGGTGGTGAATCTGCTGCTGGGGTGGACGATCTTCGGCTGGTTTGTGGCGTTGGGATGGGCGGCGGGCGGCAAGATCCGTGAGCCGTTTCATCCGTCGGCGCCGCCGCCGGTTCACCCTGTTCCGAGCCACTAAGAGGCGTGGAACAGGGGAGCTTTCGGCGTCGAGCCTTCGTGTGTGATTCCGCTCAAGTCGGAGGGGCGGTTCGGGGCGCGACCGGAAGACGGGCAACAAGGGACCGAGGGAGCGGGGTCAGCGGGGTTAGCGGAGTTGGCGGCAGCGACGTGGCGGGGTCCTGCGTTTTGGCGTTGTGGGCGATCCCCGGTGCTCCGGTCACGCCTTCTATCGCGGCGGAGCAAGCTTTACCAGCTCTACTTCCGAACGATCCTGCACCCGCTCCAATACAGCTTCGCGGCCGTCCGGCGAAAGGTCGAAGTCACGAACGTCAAAATCAGGAGGCAGTTCGGCCAGTTGACGCTCGGCGCCCGTGACCAGATCGACTAGCCAAAGATTCTTGTGCTGGATTTCTCCCCGCAAGACGACCAGAGCAGATTTTCCTGGCAGGAATGCCAGATGGCGCGCTCCACGTGTGAGAGTGAGCCGTGTCAGGGTATAGCTGGATCCGTCGGGCGCGGCCGCCTGCACTGAAAACGCAGCGCCGATGTCCGGTCCGGAGAAGAGCACGAAGCTGCCGTCCGGCGCCCATGCCGGATCGAGCGCGGACTCGGAGATGAAGCGAACAGGAGAGCCGCCGCCGAGCTGTATTCGGAAGAGGTGAGGCACGCCTTGATCGGCCGCTGCTGTGAGGAGGGATTTGCCATCAGGCGCCCATGCAGGATCACCCTGAAGATCGAAAGAGTCGGCCACGACGCGGGGATTTGTGCCGTCTGCCTGCATTACGTACAAGAGCGAGCGTCCATTTTGACGAACTGAAAATGCAAGAGAACCTCCATCGGCCGAAATGGCAGGACCGCCGATGATCGAGACTCCCAGGCCGCGCCACAATTCCGTCGGCGCACCGTGGTCCAGCTTCCAAATGCTCTCGCTCGCACCGTTTGCAGAGAGGTAGAACAGGCAGCCGGGTCCGAGCCTTGGTCGAAAGCCGCTGCTGGTGGTCAGGGTGATCGGAGTGGGCGTCGAAGCTGCGCCCTGCACGGCATCAAGGCGAATGCGCCAGAGACTTGTTTTGGGAGATGAAAGCGTGACCACGAGGCGGCGGCCGTCGCCGCTCGCGGCGAGGGAAGTGTATCGCTCGAGGTCAGTGGTCAGTCGATGGGGAATCCGGTGCTCCACATCCATGCTGTAAAGCGAGGGTCCTGAGCCGTCGGGGTTGGTAGCGAGGTATAAGAGCGTACGCCGGTCGAGCAGCACAGGATAGCTTACTTGTGTGTTGTTCGACGTGATCCGTTCGGGAACTCCGCCCTTGGCGGGAACACGCCAAATGTCCAACTTGTCAGGGGGTGAGCCGTGAACGAAGTAGATGAATTTCTGGTCTGGTGACCAAAGTGGGAAATGATTGTGAAGGCCAGCAGGCGCCGTGAAGATAGGCCGGTCCCCGGACTGCTGGTTGCCCGTGGATACAAATAGCGGGTCTCCAGCGCCTGGCGTGTGGTACGTAAGCCGTTGGCCGTCGCTTGACCAATCATATTCAGCCGCCCCTTCAAGGTAGGGGTGTGGCTCACCCCCCAATGTTGGAACCGCCCAGATGCCGATATCCGTGCCGTGTGAGCTGCTGGGCTTGCGGACCCAATAGGTGACCAAGGAGCCGTCGGGCGAGAAGCCAAGCGTACGGATTGAAGGATTCTCCAGCTCCGCAGCGCTGCCGTGCGTCAGATTATGAAACTGACCTGAGCCAACCTGTGTGACCCAGACGTCCATCTGTCCGTCCCGGTCTGAAAGAAACGCCACGAATTGACCGTCGCGCGAGACTGCTGCTGCTTGTTCCCGCCCGCCCCAATCGGTGACTGCCTGAAATTGCGCGCCCGCGATCGGGTTGTGCCAGAAGCGGTCTGTTCTTTGCATCCAGAGCAATCCGCAGGCCGCGACTGCCGACGCAAGCGCAAGCGACGGCAAAATGAATTTCCATGGCCGGCTGAAAGGCAATTCTCTTGCCGGCGCGACGGACACCTCGCCGTTTTTCTCGACGAGGTCCTTTTCGGCGGGAGGAAACGGCTTCCTGCTGTGCGTCCATTGATCCAGTTCGGCGGAGTAGGCGTAGACGGAGCCGCGCTTATCGTGCAGATGGCGGTGGACAGGCATTCCCTCGCGCTTTTCCCAGCGCTGTACGGTGGTGACGTCGCGGTTGAGATAGGCTGCGATTTCCTTCCACGAGTCCAAGCACCTTTCGGTCAATTCTCGCTTGGGCGGCGGGTTGAAGGAGCCTTCATCCATCGCAGTTTTCCTGGCTTGGGGAGCTTGTTACGAACGAGGTGAAACGATTGTATCCCGACCAATGCAGCGCGGCAAAAGACGGCATTAGGCTGCATGTTGCCGTTAGGGCGCAATGCCGTTTGACCCCGCCGGGCGGATGGCCGACTCTGAATTCGAAATGCGCGCGCAATATCGCCGAAACGCGGTCTGCGAATGAGGAAACTGCGATGGGCGCACGCGGCCCCAGACGCATCCCAGTGGACTTCGGCGGTTGAAGCGCAACTCTCAAACTCGGAGGTTTCATATGAAAGGCATTCGATGGATTGCGACGGCAGTGTTGTTCGCATGTTTCGGTTTGCTTGCGAACCAGGGCGCGGAAGCCCAGGGGCTGTTCGTCGTTCACTTCAGCGGTCTCATCAACGACTATTCACCGTCAACAGTGTCCGGGGGACCCTGGGAGATGCACGGCCAATGGACCTTGGACCTGAACGAGAGGGCGGGCACCGCGGATTTTTCTGCGGATATGACGATGTCGGGGTATGGGAAGACCTCGACCGGCGCAGTCGATCCCACGCAGGGTGGCGCGTCGGCACACGAGCACCACATCAAGTTGACCAACGTCAAGGTGACATGGAATAGCAACGGTTGCCCTACGTTTAGCACTGCCACCTATGGGGGCTTTCAGTTGAGCGACACCGTCAGCCTGCTGACCGGCAATGGAAGCAACGCAGGATTTGAAACGCAACCGCCGTCTTCCGTGTTGCAGGTCTGCGTGACTGGGGGCGAAAATGCGAACTCTATTCCCTATTCGAACATTACCCTGCAATTCCAGACCGGGAGCCCCGCAATCAAGCACTTTGGTTCGCAGCCCATTCACGGGGTGGTTCGCAACGCGGAAAGTGAGTGGAGCCCGCTCAGAGCAGGGTTTCCGTTCCTGGGCCCATCTCCGGAAGGTAATCGCTGATCCGACGACGTCCTCGTTTCGCAAGCTGATACAGGGACAGCCGGATCAGCAAGATCCGGCTGTTGATCCTGCCAGGTGGTCGGCGGCGTATTTTGAAGGTCATCGGAGAACGGGGATGACATTCTGAACGAAGGATACTGCCTGAAACCTGAGGTTTCGCGCCGGTAACGAACGAAGAGGTGATTTGGCGCGTGCAAGGGCTGAAGGCCCGTTCATTTCTTGCGGCCTTTGCGGCAGTCGGGGATGAATCCCCGACCTACCGGTCAAGCCGTGATACGAGACCAGTGAGTTGGGGTCCGTGCTATCCCACCCTAGCCACAGAAGCAAGAACGTGGCTAGGATGGGGCACCCATTGTTCGTGGCGGATGGAGATCGCGAAAAGCAGGTCCTTCGGCTCCGCTGAAAGGCGCTCCGCTCAGGATGACACGGCGGAGGAGGGCGCGCGAAGCAGGGTTCGTGCTATCCCAGGTCCCCAAATGATGAGAGAGGCATTGGCTACTGGTTGATCACGGAAACCGTTTATTCTGTTGGGCTGCTCGCTACGGTCTGAGTTCTTCCGCCTCTCCGTGGCTG
>JBKQKT010000536.1:0-8390 GCA_052147365.1 Candidatus Korobacteraceae bacterium
ACGCTGCAGCGGGCTGGTTTTGAGACTACAACACGCTTTGGCCAACCACTCACAGTCGTGTACCTGAAATGAATCATTGCGCCGTTCTCACTCCATGATGTGCCCGTCCATTTCTGAGGAACGGCCGGCAACCCGGCAGGCAGATGGACGCGAACCCCGCCGCTCGTCTCCCCGCAGGGACGAGTCTTCCCTGCGCCGCGCCGCGGCATGGGCGTGGCAATCCACGGAGTGGCTGGTGCTGGGGTTGTTGCTTGCGGCCTGCATTCCGCCCGTATTGCTTCGGCCTCAGTCCGTGACCATCGTCCCGTTCGTCACCCTGCTGCTGGATGGATCGTGGGTGGTTGACACCGGCTATAAGGCGGCCCACGGTGTCTGGCTGGGCCGCGATGTGGCCTTTACCTACGGGCCGCTCTATGAGTGGCTGTTGAGCGCTCCATCGCGATGGATAGGCGTTTCCACCGGCACGATCTTTGCCACTGCCAACATGTTGCCGTCGCTGGTCAGCGTCCTGGCTATCTTCGCGGGCCTGCGGCTTCTGCTGCCGGGGGTGAGCCCATGGAAGCGCGCGCTGTTGCTGGTGGTGATGTTCTGGTCGCCGCCCGGCATACGCCTGGCGCTTTGCCTGCTGGCGTTCGTCATGTTTGTCCGGTTCACCGACGCCGCCGCCTCCCGCACCGCTGGGCTCGTGCTGCCCGCGCTGGGCGCGGCCATGCTCGGCTTGTCGACTTTTCTGGTGTCTGCCGATGCCGGCCTCTATTGCCTGGCAGCGCTTGTGCTTTCTCTGGCGGCGACCGCGGTTGTCAAAGCCAGGACGCCGGGGGCGCTGAGGGGGCTGGGGGCGTTTCTTGCGGCGGCGCTGGTGTGCCTTGCGATTCTGGTCGTGGTCACCAATGCTGTCATGTCGGGGCCTCTGGATTTCTCGTACTGGAAATCGAGCCTGATCCTAGCTGCCAGCTACCGCTGGCTCGAGCCCAAGTCCATAACGGCCGCTTCCACCTGGCGGCTGTTGGGGGTGCTGGCGCTGGGAGTGGTGGTGCTCGGCGCGGCATGGCGGCGCCGGCAGCCGGAGGGAAACCACTGGACACTGCGACCGGCGTTTTTGCTGGCGGGATTCTGCCTGGCGTTGTTCATGATGCAGAGCGCCCTGGTGCGGTCCGATGCTATCCACGTGGTCAATGGCGTCTATCCCATGGTTTTTCTCAGCGGCGCCGTTTTGGTCGGCGGGCTGGCTCCGGGGCGGTGGCTGTCGGCATTGCCGCTGGCCGCTTTTGTGGCGGCGACACCGATCATGATTCCCCACTACACGGAGCCTCTTCCCACAGCCCTGGTAAAAGCGGTGCGGGAGCTCTGGCGACCCAACCTGACTTGCCCGGAGGGGCAACAGGAGATTGACCGCGTGTGCTATCCGCCGACAATCTACCAGGTGGTTGCCTCTGCCTCCACGTATGTCGATCAGCATACGGGGCCTGGCGACCCGATCCTGGTTTTCCCCTATCAGAACGCCTTCGGCGTGGTGTCGCGCCGCCGCGTGGCCGGCGGCGTCTTGCAAGGTTATCTGGTTAGCGGCGACTATCTCACGGATGTGCACTTGGCAGGTCTGCGCAAGGCGAATCCGCCGCTCGGTCTTTACCTGCCTGACGGGACCTATAGCTTCGGCTTGGACGGCGTGCCCAGCTTCACGCGCAGTCCGGGGACATGGTTCTACCTCTTGCGCCACTACCGCGCTGAAAGCAGTCCCACCCCGGGAGTGGTGGGATTGGTGCGTGACGACAGCCGCGATCAGCATCTGGCCTTTATCGAAGAGAAGATTGCCGATGCAATGGGGACGGTCAGTGTGACAAAACCGGAGACCTCGGTAAACTTCGGGCAGATTCATTGGCCTGCCGACGGCGCCGACTTCCTGAAGTTCCGGTTTCGTGCGAACTACCCGTTTTGGTGGAAGATGCGAAAGCCGTCGTCGCTCGTTCTGGCGATGTCGTTCGCAGATGGGTCCAGGAAGCTGGTCCATTTTGTTGTCGAACCAAATCACGATTCCGAAGTCTGGGTCTATCCGTGGGATGAGAAGGAGATGGCCGGTTACTTCTCCAGTGAAGGCTCGCGCGGACGGACTGGCAGCCCTCTCACCGGTCTCGCGTTACGGATTGCACCCTTCGACTGGATTTCGGCCTCCCCCGAGAGTATTAGCATTGGGGCCGTGGATGCAGTTCAGGCGAGCCCGAAGTAGCCGGCGTCTCCTGCTCCGGAGGTCCGGGGCTGGTGTCGCGGTGAAGCCGTGTTTCTGCGGTAACATTACTTACTTTTGAGCATGTTGGGTAAACAATGAATCATATGTCGGGCACGAAAATGGGAATGCCGGCCGTACCGGTGCTTCCGGAGAGTCCGGAGCAGGAAGCGGTGCAAACGGACGAGCGGGTCGCGTTGGGAACGCGCGCCAATGCCGGCATGGCCTGGTTCTTCGCTTTCTTTTTCATCTCGGGATTCTGCAGCCTTCTCTACGAGGTCATCTGGCTGCGGCTGGCGATGGCGCAGTTCGGTGTCACCAGCGCGCTGGTCTCCATTGTGCTTTCCATGTTTATGGCCGGCCTGGGATTGGGGTCGTGGGCGAGCGGACGCCTGATCCGGAAGTATGGAGATACGCTGAACATTCCGGTCCTGCGGATCTACGCGCTGACGGAGCTCGTCATTGCCTGCTCGGCGGTCATTGTTCCGCACGAATTACAGTGGGGACGGACTTTGCTGCAGCACACCGGCTTGTCTTCTTCCGGGGCCTACTATCTGATTTCGGGAGCATGTGTGGCACTCACGCTGGTGCCGTGGTGCGCATTTATGGGCGCGACGATTCCGGTGGGCATGCTGGCAATTAAGAATGATTTCCGGCGCGAATCACCGCGCTCGTTCAGTTTTCTTTACCTGTCCAATGTGCTCGGAGCAGTGGCTGGCGCAACCGTGCCGTTGCTGTTCATTGAACTGCTGGGCTTCCGCGGAACGCTGAAGATTGGGGCGGCGCTCAATATTCTGATTGCGTTGACCGCGATGGCGTTGACACTACGGCGGCGTGCCGCGGATGCGCCCAGAAGGTTGGCCGAGGACTCGCCGGTCAGCGTGGTGCCGAACTGGGTATCGCGCAGCAAGAAGCCGCTGCTGCTGCTGTTCGCCACGGGCTTCACCAGTATGGGTATGGAGGTGGTCTGGATCCGGCAGTTCACGCCGTATCTGGGCACCATGGTGTATGCCTTTGCGGCCATCCTGGCGTGCTATCTGGCGGCAACGTTCCTGGGCTCGCGCATCTACCGGCTGTGGAGCCGCAAGTATGAACAGGAAGCGATTCTGGTGTGGGCGTTGCTGGGCGTATCGGCATTCCTGCCCATGCTGGCAGCCAACCCGGATTTCCATTTCTCCAGGCTGTCGCGCCTGGCCTTCGGGATCATTCCGTTTTCTTTCCTCCTGGGATTTGTAACCCCCATGCTTGTGGATCGCTGGTCGGGAGGCGATCCGGACCGGGCGGGACGCGCCTATGCCGTCAACATCGTTGGCTGCATCCTGGGTCCGCTCTTGTCGGGATTCGTGCTGCTGCCGCTGATGAGCGAGCGCTGGGTGCTGTTGGTGCTGGCGCTGCCCTGGCTGGCGATAGGCTTGCTGCCGGGATGGTCGTCCACGGCCGAAGTTACGACTGTGGTGCCGACGTGGCAGCGCGTAAGTTCCTACGCGATTGTGCTGCTCGCGGTCATCATGGTTTTCGCCAGTAAGTCGTTTGAAGACCAGTTCGACCCCTCCGGGATCCGGCGCGACAACACCGCCACCAGCATTGCGACCGGCAAAGGCATGGATAAGCTTCTGCTGATTAACGGAATTGGAATTACGAAGTTGTCGCCCGCGACCAAGATGATGGCGCACCTGCCGTTGTCATTTGTGGGTCATCCACCGCAAGACGCCCTGGTGATCTGCTTCGGCATGGGAACGACCTACCGTTCCATGCTTTCCTGGGGAATACCGGTGACCGCGGTCGAGCTGGTGCCCAGCGTCCCGCGTTTGTTCTGGTATTTTCATGCGGACGCTGCAGGGCTGCTGCAGTCGCCGAATTCGACGGTTGTTATCGACGACGGACGGCGATATCTGGAACGTATCCCAAAGCAATACGACGTGATCGCTATCGACCCGCCACCTCCGATCTCAGCTGCGGGCTCAAGCCTGCTCTATTCCGAGGAGCTGTACGCGATTGTGAAGCAGCGGCTACGGCCAGGCGGCATTCTGCAGCAGTGGCTGCCTGCGGGGTCTGATCCGTACGTCCGAACCTCGGCCACCCGCGCCTTGATGGCATCGTTCCCGTATGTGCGGGCCTTCCAATCGCGAACGGCGTGGGGGATTCACTTCCTGGCAAGCGACAGCCCTATACCCAATCTCACCGCCGCACAGTTGCTGTCGAAGATGCCGCCCGCGGCTGTGACCGACATGATGGAGTGGGGCCCGGAACCGGATGGGGAAAGCCGGATCGCGGAAATCCTCAACCACGAATTGACCTTCGATCAGATTACTGAGCAGGCGCCCAACGCTCCCACCTTGAAGGACGACCGCCCGGTAAATGAGTACTTCCTGTGGCGCTTCCGGAACAAATATCTGCCATGGCTCCGCGGTTAGCGCAGAGCGTAATTCACGACTGACAGGACTGCAGTGCCCCAATTAACTCAAGCGGAACGTCCGAGGTTGGCTCCGGAGCTGACAGCTCGCGGCGGTGTCGCGACGACCGCCTCGTCCAGTTCGCGTGTGGCTTGGCTGGCATTAGCTGCAGTGTTTGCGTTCGCGCTCAGGATGCTTTATCTCAGCCACGAAAGCGTCAGCGGGGACGAGGCGTTCTCGATGAGTGTGAGCCAGTTGCCGCTGAAGGAAATGCTGGCGGCGCTGGTGCAGGATTTTGTGCATCCTCCGCTGCACTATTTCGTGCTTCGCGGCTGGTTCAAGTTGTTTGGATTTGGCTTGTTCCAGGCGCGATTGCTGTCGGTAATTTTCGGTACGCTGGCGGTTATTTTTCTGTATCTGTTGGCCGAGTATCTTTTTGATCGCCGGACCGCGCTGCTTTCCGCGCTGCTGATGTCGGTGTCGCAACTGGCGATCATGTACTCGCAAGAAGTCCGACCTTACGCGCAGTTTCACTTTCTGGCGCTTTTGTCGTGCTACCTTTTTGCGCGCGCGATGCGGGAAGGGCGGCCGGGCTACTGGTGGGGTTTTGTGGGCTCGGCCATCCTGATGCTGTACACCGACTACTTCAGTGTCTATCTGATTGTCGCGTTGCTTCTACTGGCTGCGATTTACCGGCAGAGCAGCCGGCTTCGCCTGTGGTGGGTGTTGACCGGCGCCGCGCTGACGATCGGCTTTTACCTGCCCTGGGTTACAAGCGGCATTCTGCATGCGGCCGCCAACTCGGGGAAAACTTTCATGGGAACATCACCCTGGGCTGCGGTACGCTTGCAGACGTTCGTCTCCGCGCTCAATTTTTTTGACAACGGCAAACCGGTAGGACTGCGGTCGGACTCGCCCTGGTGGACCTACCTCGTTGGCGGAATTCTGTTCGGTGCGCCGCTGCTGTGGTTGCTCTGGAAGGCGATGACAGGCCGCCTTGCGGATGATCGCCAGGACCGCGAAGGCCTGGTGACAACCGCGATCCTGTGGTTGCTGCCAATGTTTCTGACGCTCGGCGTAGGCAGGGCCCTGCATATTCCCTACAACGTGCGCTACGTTTCGTTCTGCGCGGCTTTCTACTACCTTCTTGTCGCCCGTGCAATTTTGGAGCTGCCCATCAGTGCGCTGCGCTGGGGGCTGGTCGCGCTCATCATTGTGTATAGCGCCAATTCTTTGCGGGCCAACTACCTGATGCGCTGGAAGGAGTATTGGGACGAACCTTTCGCTTATGTGCAACAGAACCGGCAGCAAGGAGACTGCGGCGTCTTTCTTCCCGATTTTGAAGAGCCCCCCCAATGGCCCATTACCCAGGCAGGCCGGCCTTCGTTCCGGGTTCTTCCCAAAGATAGCGTCGCCGCAGAACTTCCGGAATGTAGCAGGGTGTGGGAAGTTTCGTGGGCGCCGCGCGACGATTTCCGCTGGCTGCTGGAGCACGAGGCAAAGAATACCGTCTTGCAGACGACCTACCAGAAGATCGACGAACAACATTACTTCGGCGTACGGGTAGCGTTGTATTCGCGGAAAGAGCAGTAGCGTATTTGATCCTATGAGTGAGCAAGTGGAGAGCATCGCGGCGCCAGCCGCCGCGACGGGGCGAGCTGGAAGCGGTCCACGCACTCTGCTGATTGCTAGCATCGCATTGATCGTCGTCATTGCGGCGGTGCGCGCGTCGTATAGTTGGGCGACCGACGCCTGGGTAAATCATCCCGCTGGCGCGCTCATCGCCATGGCCGCGGACCTGAAACACGGCCTGTTTTACCGCCCGCTGTTTGGCCCTGTCGGATATGGCGGCACGCGTTACTTTCCCCTGTACTTTGTCCTGCAAGCGCTGCTGATGAAGCTCGGGCTGCCCGTGCTGTTCAGTGCATATTTACTCTCCGCGGCGGCCATGATCTCGCTGCTGGCGGGGGTGTTTTATCTGCTGCGGGGGCTGGACGTGGAGCCGTGGCTGGCGGCGTGCTCAGCGGCTGCACTCCTAGCTGTGATCTCGGGACAGCAGTCGCTGGTGAGCCCGCACGCTGACGGACTGGCAAGCTCGCTCAACGTGTGGGGACTGGCGGTGATCGTGCGTCAGAAGCTGAGCCACGGCAGGGCGTTTCTGGCTTCGCTTCTGTTTGTGCTGGCGTGGTCGGCGAAGGTCTTAACCGTCTTCGGATTCGCCGCTGCGTTCGTCTGGCTGATAAGCACGGGATTGCGGACAGCCGCTTGGGAGCTGGCGGGCGAAACCTGCATTGGATACCTGGTGGTGGGCGCCGCGCTGGTGGCCGGTAGCCAGGGCCGCTTTGTAGAGATCTTCAAGGCTTGCGCCTCGGGCGGTACCGGCCTACTGGGCTTTGCCGCCGGCCCCTGGAACCTGCTGGTGCAAATTGCCCGGCTCGATCCTGCTGTGCTGCTGTTTCTTTTTCTGGCGCTGGTAGCGTTAGCGCAGGTGGTCGTCTCCGGAAAGTTCCTGCGCAACATCCCGGCATTATTCTTCGTCGCAGTTCTGGTGATTACGGCGTTAATTTTCGGCTCCCCAGGGCTCAATGAGAACCACTTCCTGGACGTGCAGGTGGCCTCGGTCGTTCTCATTGCGTCGTCGCTGGCGCAAGTGACGGTTCCGCTGTATCGGCAGGTGGGAATCTGCGCATTAGCGGTGGTAATGCTGGTGGCCGCAGTGCCGCTCCTGCGCAGGTTCAAGAACGGAGACCGCAGGTTCCATCCGCATCGCTTCCAGAAGGTGCTGGCTGCCGTGGGTGACACCAGCAAGCCAATCCTGTCGGAGAATCCAGTCATCCCGGTGCTCGCCGGACAGCAGCCGTACGTGCTGGATCCATGGATGCTCCGCCTATTGCGAAAGAAGGATGTGTACCTTGGAGAGCCGCTTCTGGAGAGATTGCGCAACCAGGATTTCGGCGCGGTGGTGCTGTGCATGGCCGATCCCAAGACCAACTTTGGGCAATGGTGGTTTGAGACGAACCACTTCGGACCGGGATTCGCGGCCGCGCTGAACCAGAATTATCATCTGGTCGCCACATTCGACGACCAGAGGGTGTACCTGCCAATCGCCGACATCCCCGAGAAACGCGAGCCGATAATCGATTTCCAATGACCACGCCACCCGTCGTTTCGGTCGTTATTGCTTCCATCGTTGGGCCGCCTTTCATTGACGACTGCCTGGCTTCCCTGTCCGCGCAGAAGAACGCGCCGCCCTTCGAGGTCATTGTGGTGGATTGTCGCGGGCCGGAAAACGTCGCCCGCCTGCGGCAAGGTTTTCCCGACGTTCGCTTCGTAGAATTGGACCACCGCGAGACTGTGCCTCAGCTCCGTCGCATTGGAGTGGAGAACGCGCGCGGCGCGATTGTGGCGGTTATCGAAGAGCATTGTCTGGCCGCTGAGAACTGGCTGGCGACCCTGGCTTCCGCATTCTCGCCCGGCTATGCGGCGGTCGGAGGGCCGGTGGATTTCCGGACGGATGCCCGACTGCGTGACTGGATCACGTACTTCATCGAATACAACTCTTATCTGCCGCCCTGGTCCGATGGCGACTCCTACACTGTGGGAAGCGCGAATGCGGCCTACCGGAAGGAAATACTGGATGCCAACCTCCCGCTGCTGAGTGATGGCTACTGGGAAGCTACGTTGCACCCCAAGCTGCTCGCCGAAGGCGCAAGGTTCCGAGGGGTGCCGGGCATGATCGTTTATCATCGCGGGCCGTTCGATTACTTCTACTATGT
>JBKQKT010000537.1:0-4194 GCA_052147365.1 Candidatus Korobacteraceae bacterium
CCATACGACCTTGCCGGTGGTGGCATCTGTGCACACGCCGGAAACGAACATTCTCCCTCCCAATTACCTCGTACAGATTGCGTGAGAAAAGATGAAAGACGCGGCCATGCCGGAGGTATTCCTTCGAGCTTGCATGCCCCTTCTCGACAACCTTTCGGCCAAAAGCAACGCTGCGCTTGCCGGGTTTCATCTTGATGAACTGGAGAAACTGCTGGCAGGTGAAATACCCGGAATGCGTAGCCACAAGGTAGAGGAATTGGGACTCCTCTTCCGTATAGCCGAAATACCGGAGCGCTTCGGTATGAATGGGGAGGAATTTCATAGGCCGAAGATCCTCGCGCTGATTTCCTGCGTGTCGAGAACGCGGCGCAATTTGGCATGGTCTTGCTGGCGGGCGAACATGTGAAACCCGGCCTTCACCTTTTCGCCGAGGCCCTGGGGCCGATAGTCGCGTGTCGCGATTTCGAGGTCGAGACGGCGAACATCGCGGCAGTCGTCCTCGTACTCGATGCGCAGGTCGGGAATGGGAATCTTGCCGTCCACCACTTTCAAATCGAACTGGTTGGCAATGAAGATTCGTTCATACCTCGGGTCTTTGTCGGGCCGCATCCTCGAAAGGGCTTGGTAGAGGTCTTTCTTCAGTTCGAAGTCGAGGATGACGCGGCGGACCTTGCCGCCTGAGCGTTCGATTTCTCTTGAGACCTTCTGGTAGAGCCGGTATACGTCGGCGTCGTGTCGGGCTTCCTTGGGCTTCACAAGGCCATGGTAAGTAGCCTGCCGACTGGAGACGAGCTGCGCACGTTCAAGGAGCCTATGGCCATCCTTCGTCAGAGTTAAAACCTTCGTCGAATACGATGAATGTCCTTCGATGGTGCGCTGCCCAACAAGACCTTGCCGGCTGAGGCTGCGAATGTCGCTTTGCATCTGCGCATGATTGCCTTGGTAGCCAAAGCGGGCGAGATCGTCTTCCGGCACCACACGGAACTTGCCTAAATCGGTGAGTGTACGAACCTCAGATTCGCGGAGCGAGTATTCACGGTCTCGACCGCGATAGATCGTAACGGGGCGGTCGAAACCGCCGCGGGACCGTGCGGAATTCGATCCCTTTTCCCGTCCGGTTTGGCTCTGCTCTCTGCCTGCGCGAGAACCCTGACCGGCCCTCTCGACCAAGTCGGGGCCGGATTCCCGATCCCATTGCGTTGGGAATGCGAAGTCGGATATGCCATAGGGACGCTCCATAAGAGACTCCTTTCGGTTCACCTTGGCGAGAAAACGGGGATAGACTTCGACTGACTTGCAGAGAAGAGAGTCCGAAATTGCGAACTAGCAGGAATCATGTTGCGATTGCTAGAGACGGAACTCAGACCTGCGGGGGATGCGACTGGTCTTGTTCCTCGGGATACAAAAACACCTCTTCAACGTTCTTTCCAAATGCGCGTGCGATCTTGAAAGCCAGCGGCAGACTCGGGTCGTACTTTCCCGTTTCAATGGCATTGATGGTTCCGCGAGCGACTCCCACATGGGCAGCAAGCTCGGCTTGCGACCATTCTTTTTCCGCTCTCAACACGCGTAGCCGGGTCTTCATCGATACCGCCATGAGTAAAGAATCAATCCAATGCTCCACAAAATGATCATGAGCGCGGGAATACCTAGCCAGGACACGGGATGAAAACCGAAGCTCTGGAAAAAGCCGATAGCCGCAGAAAAAATCAGTGTTCCTGTAAAAGCAAACGTCAGAGCACGGTAGTTGGTCTGCTGTTCTCGCTCATCATTTGTGCGCAGGAAACGGAGCAAGAAGAAGATGGCCACGCCAGCACTCGTGACAGCCAGGGCGAATAACGGCGTGCGGGACGAGGGAATCTTTGCGGCAAGACTGATGGCAGTGACGGAGAGAAGCGCAGCAAGATAGAAGAGAAAGAGCGTGGTTCTACGGCGGTCCGCGCGTTCATCTCGAAAGGGTTGATCGGGCACAGTGACCTCCTCAAAGACACCCTAATAGTACCCTACGACGCACTATATGTCAAGTATAGATTATATATAGTTTCCAATAGCGTTCTCCGTCATGGTGGTGCCAGCAATCCGGAAGGGGCCGATAGCAGGAAACAACAACAGGGATCGCTCTGTACGGCCACTAGACTGGAGAATATCTGTCTCAGTCCGTTCTTAACGAACTGAAAGTCGCCGATGGACTTGTTGTACGACGAACTCCGGGATTCGCAAGGTGCGATACTGACGCCTGCAAATGGAACCTTTTCTTCGTTCACTTAGGACGATTACCCCGGGCTCGCTTTCGAATATGGTTTTCTGCTCGGCGACGGTCGGTTGAACTACAGACGCGAAAACATCGTGGAGACCTATGACACCGCGCATGTCTGGCGCGGCATCTACGTCGCTCCAGGCCTGCAACACATCGTTAATCCCGGATACAATCGTGACCGCGGTCCGGTGCTTGTGCCCTCCTTCCGGCTTCATTTGGAGTTCTAGGAAGGATGGAAGACCTATTTGTGTTCTCGCGTGTCGGCCGAAAGCGTAACTTCTAGCGGGGATAGTTTGAAAACAAAATGCTATCTACCGCGAGGAGAACGCCTGCCAGCCAGAGAAGAATCCCGAAGGCACGGTACCATCGCACGAACGAAGCTCTGCGTTCAGGAGCCAAATTGGCGAGTCGTTGCGATCCCCAAATCTCTGCCGCACGATGGGGGGAGGCCGCCACAAAAGCTCCGAGCGCCATAGCGATAGTGCTCACTAACAGGTTCGTTGTCATTACGGCCAACCCATTTAAGAGCGCAACCAGGACCACCTACATCGCTAGTTCTTGGGGATATCGGGGCGGTTCCACCATCCGCCCCCAAGCGCCTGAAAGAGGGCGGCGGTATCCGCATAGCGATTAGCCTGAGCTTGAACGAGATTAATCACTGCTTGCTGGTAGGCCTGCTCAGCATTCAACAGCGCCAGGTAGTTGACGTAGCCGGACTGAAACTGCTTCCTCGCCAGATCAAGCGTAACGGCAGCGGCATCTTTTGCGGCCGCCGCGGCCTTTAAGGCATCGGCATCCTGTTGGAGCGCAATCAGCGTGTCGGCGACATTCTGAAAAGCGGTCAAGACAGTGCTGCGATATTGTTCGGAGGCTTGCGTGTACGCGGCTTTGGCGGCGCGCTCCCGGTGCAGGAGGGTGCGGCCGTCAAAGATAGGTTGCGTGACGCTTGCGCCGACATCCCAAAAGCCTGTGCCTCCTGTAAATAGATGGCCAAGGACCACGGCCATGCTCCCAGCATCCGCCGTCAGCGCAAAGCTCGGGAGCCGATTCGCAACAGCAATGCCAATCTGGGCGCTGGCGGAATGCAGGTTCTCCTCGGCTTGGCGCACATCCGGGCGTTGCTCCACAAGTTGCGAAGGAAGGCTCACCGGCAGTTCCTGCGGCAGTTGCAGACTCGACAGTTCAAACTTTTCGGCCATTTCTTGGCTGGGAAACCCGCCCGACAGCACCGCCAGTAGATCCCGTTGTTGAGCCAACTGCTTCAACAGCGGCGGTAACGTGGCGGTGACTTGCGCGAGCTGCGACTCCTAGGCAGCCACGTCGAGCCTGCTCACATATCCCCTCACATACTGGGTGCGCAAAATCTCCAGCATGCTGGTGTTGATTGTGAGGAGTTCCCGAGTGGCGGCAATCTGCGCCCGCAAAGAGGCCTCTTGAATGGCTGCCGCAGCGATGTTTGTGCTCAGCGTGATATGTGTTGCAGCCAGGGCGAAACGCGTCTGCTGTTCCTGCGCTTTCAACGACTCCACGGTTCGCCGGTTCAGACCGAAAACATCCGGCACGAACGAAACGCTAACCTGCGGCGTGTAGAAGCTGTAATTCAAAGCGTTGGTGTTGGTTGCGGGCGAAACGTCAGCCGATGTCTTCGCACGGAGTGCCGAAAAACCACCATTAACGCTGGGATAGTAAGCACCCCGTTGAGCCAGCACATTCTCTCTTGCAACCAACAATGCCGCTTGTGCCGCCTTGAGGTCGGGATTCGCTTTCAGAGAACGCTCAATCAAATCGTCGAGCGGCTTCGAGTGAAACAACGTCCACCATTCTCCAGGAATGTCTCGCCCTTCTAGAAAGCGTTGCACCTCTCCACCGGATACGTTCGTAGTCTCGCTCGTGGTGGAAAGCGGAGCAGGTGTATAACCGGGGACGGCAGGAGCAGG
>JBKQKT010000538.1:0-14884 GCA_052147365.1 Candidatus Korobacteraceae bacterium
CTCTGCGCCAGGGCTATCTCAGCATTCCGATCCGCAATCAGATATTGCTCAAGCGGGGCCATGCTCGGATACAGTGTTTTGGCGTTCTGTCCTTGCGCTTGCCACGCCACGCCCAGCAAAACAACCAGTGCGAAGCTTTTTGCTTTGATCATCCTGAAAATCTGCCGCTTCATCGAGTTCTCCTGAGACACAGGATCCACACACATCAATGACGAATCGCGAATGTGTTTCGGGTTCATTACCGCCTCCGTCGGTTGGACTCACATGCCGGAAAAAGGGTTAGTTGCAATCTTCGAGACGTGGACGCTACGTTTGCCCCACGCGATCAGGATCGCGCGGCAGTGCCGATGCCAGGGCGAGCGCTGCTCCGGCGTAGAGCAATGTGTCCGCGACGTAATTTAACCCTTCATTAATTTCCGATCCTCCGTGGGCGCGAACCAAAATAAGCAGATATGGGAACAGAGTGAGGACGGTCATTAATGCCCCAATCGAGGCGGCGGCTATCCGGGATTTTTTGTTCAGGGCCAGGGCGATTCCAGCAGCCAGCAGAACCGCTCCCGCGAGGTATCCCCAAAGGCTGGGGAATGGGATCCATGATGGCATCATCAATTCCAAAGGAAGACCGGGCGCAAACTCGGGATGAAGAAAATGTTGTACAGCAAAAAAAATCGCAGCTATCGCTATGACGATGCGCCCAAATAAAATCATCCATTTCGCCTGTTGCGGCGACGACGCGCGACCATGCAGTCCGGCAACGGCCCATGCGCCTGCGGCAAAAGAGAGATCTCTTAGCGCGTAGGTCCACGCGAATCGATCTTTGGGATGCACGAGCGCATTCGGTAAATAAATCATGCAGACAAATAGAAAGAACATAAATCCGAGCAGGGTGGACGACAAGCGTACGAACTTCCTCAGAGTAAGACTGGTAGCCGCCGCGAGCAGCGCGCATCCGACAAAATACGGCCAGAACCACTGCGCCGGCATCCAGGACGGGACCATACTCTGGATAAACTCGGGGCCGCGGAAATGCTCGGGCGCGAATACAGCGAGTGGAACGGCGATGAAGACACAGTCCAACGTGATGAACTTGTCCCAGCCGCGAGCCGCGCTGAACTCTTTGCGAAGTATAGAAACTCCGGCGGCAAGATAGATAAGGCCGGCAAACGACATCCAGAAATTGGTGGATGAAAGCATTCAGACCCTGTTCAGCGAAGGTGCTGCGGCAGAGATTATATTCCGGTCGTCGAGTTGAGGCCGGGCGCGCTTCGCTCAGGATGACCACCGCAGATCCCTCGACTCCGCTGCGCTCCGCTCGGGATGACAGCACAAGAGATGCGCAAACGGGAAAGGCTCCATGTTGTTCACATGAAGCCTTTACTATGTCGGCGACGCCCCGCCTAGATGTCGAGGTTCTTCACGTCCAGCGCGTTTTCTTCGATGAACTTGCGGCGCGACTCAACGTCTTCGCCCATCAGGGTGGAGAAAATGTTCTCGGTTTCGGCTATGTCTTCGAGTTTCACCGACAGCAGCGTGCGGCGCTCGGGATCCATGGTGGTCTCCCAGAGCTGCTGGGAGCTCATCTCACCCAGGCCTTTGTAGCGCTGCACGGTGTAGTCCTTCCGGCCCTCGTTGAGCACGTACTCGAACAGCTCGCGCGCGGATGTCTTCTCCACCGTTTCGGCTTCCGTCCTGCGTTTTGAGGTCTTCGGACTCTTCTGCTCCGCCTTCTCCTGGTCAGCGCGCTCGGCGTCGCTCAGCTCTTCCTTGCCGTTGCCGCCCGCTTCTTTCTTCGCAGTCTCGATGAAGTAAGGAGGCTGCATGTACGCCTCGATCTGCTTGTACTTCGACATCATCTGGCGGTACTCGGGAGCGGAAGCCAGCTCCCAGTTGACAACGTGCTCGGCACCCTGTGAGTTGACAAAACGCACTTCCCAGAGGCTGTGCTCCTCTTCGAACCTGCGCTCGACTTCCTTGATGCCCCGTTCTTTCTGGATCGCTTTCAGCGACTTCTCCAAGGCCACGATTTTCTTTGGCGGGTTATTGCTCTCGCCTTCGAAGTCCACACGCTTTACCAGGTCGGCGCGGGGCAATACTTCGGTGATTTTCTCGTCGCGAATGCGCTTGTCAACCTTGTCGAAGAAGCCGATGAAATCATTAAGAGTGGTCATGAACCGGGTGAGCGGCGCGCCTTCCAGCGCAGCAGCGCCTTCGCCGTAGCGCACCACGATGCCGTCGGCGGCGCGCTTCACCATCACCTTCACGAATTCCGCGTCGTTCTTGATGTACTGCTCGAACTTGCCTTTCTTGATGCGATAAAGGGGCGGCTGCGCGATATACACATTGCCGCGCTTGATCAGCTCCTGCATGTGGCGGAAGAAGAACGTGAGCAACAGCGTGCGGATATGCGAGCCGTCCACGTCGGCGTCGGTCATCAGGATGATCTTGCCGTAGCGCAGCTTCGAGGCATCGAAATCTTCCTTGCCGATGCCGGTGCCCAGCGCGGTAATCATGGCGCGAATTTCTTCGTGGCCCAGCATCTTGTCGTAGCGCGCCTTCTCCACGTTGAGTATCTTGCCCTTTAGCGGCAGGATGGCCTGAAAACGGCGGTCGCGGCCCTGCTTGGCAGTGCCGCCCGCGCTCTCGCCTTCGACCAGATACACTTCGCAACGGTCCGGCTGGCGCTCCTGGCAATCAGCCAGCTTGCCCGGCAGTCCACCGCCATCGAGAGCGCCTTTGCGGCGGGTGAGATCACGTGCCTTGCGTGCTGCTTCGCGCGCGCGCGCAGCTTCGATGGCCTTGTTGATGATCTTCCTCGCCACGGGCGGGTTTTGTTCGAGGAAGCCGCCCAGCCGCTCGTTGACGAACGCCTGAACAATGCCGGCGATATCGGAATTGAGTTTGCCCTTGGTCTGCCCTTCGAACTGGGGCTGCGATAGCTTGACACTGATTACAGCTACCAGTCCTTCGCGGACATCGTCGCCGGTGAGATTCTCTTTGACGTCCTTGAACAGGCCCAGCTGTTGACCCGCGTAGTTGATGGTGCGCGTCAGCGAGGTACGGAAGCCGGAGAGATGGGTGCCGCCATCAACCGTGTTGATGTTGTTGGCAAAGCTGAACACTGTCTCGGAGTAGCCGTCGTTGTATTGCAAAGCGATCTCCATGGTGACGCCGTCGCGCTCGGCTTCCATGTAGATAGGCTTATCGTGCAGCACGCTCTTGCCACGGTTCAGGTGCTTGATGAACTCGGCAATACCACCGTTGTACTTGAAGTCTGCGCGCTTGGGCTCACCAGTCTTGGGATCGTTAGATCTCTCGTCAGTGAGGGTAATCAGCAGGCCCTTGTTGAGGAAGGCCATCTCCCGGAGGCGCTGCGCCAAGGTGTCGTAGTTGTATTCTGTAGTGGTGAAGATGTCCCGGTCAGGGAGGAAGTGTACCTTCGTCCCGCGCTTCTTGGTGTTGCCGGTCTTCTTGAGCTTGCTTGTAGGTTCGCCTTTGGAGTACGTCTGCTCCCAGACTGAGCCATCGCGCCAAATCTCCAGCTCGAGGAGATGACTCAGGGCGTTAACGCAGGAAACGCCTACGCCGTGCAGGCCTCCGGAAACTTTGTAGGTAGAGCTGTCAAACTTTCCTCCCGCGTGCAGCATAGTCATGACAACCTGTGCCGCCGGCAAACGCTCGCCGTCAACTTCCATCTCTTCCACGGGAATGCCACGGCCGTTGTCTACGACGGTGACGGAGTTGTCAATGTGGATGGTGACGTCAATGTGATCGGCGAACCCCGCCAGAGCTTCGTCTACGGAGTTGTCCACCACTTCGTAGACGAGGTGATGCAGGCCCAACTCTCCAGTCGAGCCTATGTACATGGCAGGACGTTTGCGCACCGCCTCCATTCCGCCGAGAACCTTGATGGAGTCAGCAGTGTAATCACCGTTAGGGTTGCCGTTGCCATTCCGCGTAGCCTTACGGCTGGGCTTTTCGGTGTCGGCTTCGATGGGTTTGTTGTCTTCGGGTGCGACTGACTGAGACTCTTTCGGTGGCATCCTGCTCCATTCCATCGGCAACGCTAATAGGGATCTTGTTGCCGTTCTTGCGGAGGGATTCGCAGCCGTAGGGCTACCCTCACAGATAACCCCTATCTACCTGAGATTTCAATGGCTTAACAGCTCGCGATCCTGCTCTATTCTAGCATAGGAAGGGGTGACTTGACGACCCCTTGGGGAGGGTATAAAGCGTGATTCCTCAGGTACTTACAAGGCGCCAAACTGTGGCAATGCGTACGCTTGTTCGGGTGACATTCGGGGCCACACAAGTAAACGTAATTGGGCCCAAAAGCGTTACAGGATTTCTTGTAGAGATTTGTAATGGCGTCCCGAAATGGAACCCAGGCCCGGACACCCGCGCCCGAAAGTCCATCTCAGAACCCGGCGCGCTACGCAATTTCCGACGTGCAGAAAGCACACTTGCGGGCGTCGAGCGGAATATCGCTTTGACACTCCGGACACTTCTTCTTGTCGGGAAGCGCCTGCTTCTCGAAGCGTTTCATCAACGCATTCACTGGCAGCACCACGAAGTAGTACACCGCTGCCGCGACCAGCAGAAAGGCGATGATCGCGTTGATGAAATCGCCATAAAGAAACTTTGCGCCATTGACTTCAAAGTAAAAGCTTGAGAAGTCAGGCTTGCCGGCGATGGCGGCGATAACCGGAGTGAGAAGGTCTTTTACGAAGGCATTGACAACGGCGCCAAACGCGACGCCAATCACGACGCCTACGGCAAGGTCCACGACGTTGCCACGCAGAACGAACTCGCGAAATCCTTTGAACATGAGGGCCTCCCTGAGATGATTCAAGTTACGCGAGAAACTGATCGCAATTCAAGACCTATTACAGGGCCCGAATATCGGCCACGAAAGGGGCTGCAGGAGGCACTTATCAACTTCTGGATTGGCGACCACTAGGGACTTAGTTATCGAGCGAGAGCGCTATTGTAGTTAGGCTATTGCTTGTTGGCTCGAGCCTTTGAATACGCTGGGCGCGCGAACAGAAGCGCCAGCAGGACATGAAGAGCACACGCCGGCCACAGCAGAAAGGCGACGAACTCTCCGCTAACTCTGAGATAGCCGAGATAAAGGCCTGCGAGCAGGTTGTAGGCGAACAGGGCCCGGACAGCCGATGGGGTAGCGTCGTCGGCCGTCGGCCAGCAAGCCAGCCCGAGAGAAAATAGTCCGAAGCCGGCTATCCGGCCGACCGCGATGCCGCTGCTGGAAAGACCGACGCCTAAGAGCAGACGGGCGACGAGGTCTGGAACGGCGATTAAGGCAACTCCGGTTGCCGCTTCAATCGCCGCCGACAACCTCGCCAGCGTTCTTGTGTTCATCGATTCCTTCACTCTGCGCGGAGGCGCTGCCAACCCGGAAATGGCAGCGCCCTTGGTTACGGTCTGCGGCGGTTCGCTTCGTCCTGACCGCCTAGTTGTTCACCCTGGCCATTGCGTCGTCCACTTTCTTCTGGTCTTCTGCCGACAACTGTGACGGCCCCAGCTTGTAGTTCAGCTTGTCGATCGTGCCAGTGAAGGCAAACGGCACTTCGTAGCTGAAATCCACCGGCGAACGGGTATCGAGCCCGATGTCAAAGGTTTCGTCGATCGACATCAGCAGCGGAATGGTGTGCTCGATCGTCTTGCGGGCGACCTCGTTACCGTCAACGCTCAGCACGCCGGTGCCGCCCTTGCCGGGGCCGGGACCGTTGTACTTGAAGTCGAAGACGATGGTGTGTTTGCCTTCACCCAGCGAGGAAAGGCCTTCCCATCGGAAACGTTCCAGGTCCAGCAGGTTGTAAACGAACGCCGGCCTGCCGCGTCCGATGTGGAACAAGTCGACTGCGAAAGCCAGGACTAGTCCAAGGGCAGCGACCAGCAGGAGTGCGAAGCCGAAGCGTTTTCTCCATTTACCCGCCCTACCAATCAGGAGCAGAAGCAGTCCCAGAATCAGCAAGCCCCAAAAGATCTTCTTGGACAAATCGCTGCTCAGCACCCAACTGGCGCTGGGGCTGAGCATGAGCGCATAGCCACCGAAACGGCCGCCTAAGGTCGCAATCACTCCCTCCGCGCCGCCACTGGGGATCGTTACCTCCGCAGTGATGATGTAGTCCTTGTTCAAAATGCTGGGAGCATTGCCAACGGGAATGCCGGGATTCACGCCGGTGTAGGTGAAATCGGTCTTCCCGGCGGTCGCGCTGGGACGGGGCGTCAGCAGGCGCACGAAGGCTCGGTTATCCAAGGGGTAGACCTGATACTTCTCCGCTTCCTTGTGGAACAGCGCCTGCAGCTCCTTCAACTTGTCGGGATTGCTGGCTGCCAGGTCGTTGAATTCCGAATAGTCCTCAGAGATGTGGTAAAGCTCCCACTTGTATTGGTCTGGTGGAGGCATCGCACCCGTACCTAGCTCCCAGACCGGCGCAGGCGGTGTGGTGGCGGCAATCCAACCATCGTGATAGATAGCCCGGTTGCTGGCCATCTCGAAGTACTGCGTATCGCGCTTCGAGGGCGCATTGGCATTGGCCGAGTCGAAGGTGTAGAGCATGCTCACGCCTTCAATCGGCTTTTGCTTGATACCTTTGACCTCCTCGGGCGCCTGGATGCCGGCGGCTTCGAGGATGGTCGGAACAATGTCGATAACATGGTGGAACTGGGTACGAATCCCGCCTGGATCTTTGATGTGGCCCGGCCAGGAAATCGCCAGGCCCTGTCGGGTGCCGCCGAAGTGCGACGCCACCTGCTTCGTCCACTTAAATGGCGTATCGAACGCCCAAGTCCATGAGACCGCCATGTGGGGGTAGGTCTTGTCCGAGCCCCAGTCGTTGTAATGCAATAGGTTCATGACTTTGACAGGTTTCACTTCCGGCTCGTTAAGAAGCCCGTTGTAAGCGGTCAACGTATTGAATGTGCCGTATAGGCTGCCTTCCGCACTGGTTCCGTTGTCGCCGTCGATGTAGATGATCAGTGTGTTGTCGAGTTTGCCCATCTTGTCGACTTCGTCGATCACGCGGCCAATCTCGTAGTCGGTATAGGCGGTGTAGGCGGCAAAGACCTCCGCCTCGCGGGCATACATTTTCTTCTCCGCCTCGCTGAGCGAGTCCCATTTTGGCAGTTTGGCTCCGGCATACTCCGCCTGTCCGTCCGGCCACGGCGTCAGCTTGGTGTTCGGCGGAATCACACCCAGCTTCTTTTGGTTTTCGAAAATCTGCTCGCGCATCTTTTCCCAGCCCATGTCGAACTTGCCGTGGAACTTGTCAATCCATTCCTGCGTCGGCTGGTGCGGCGAGTGCGAGCCGCCGGGCACGTAATAGAGGAAGAACGGCTTGTCAGGGGCTGAAGCGTTCAGGTCGCGCAGGTACCTGATCGCGTCGTCTGCCATGTCGGTAATAAGGTTATAGCCGGGATGCCCAACCCAGGGAGTGACCATCTCCGTGTTGCGAAACAGGTAGGGCTTCCACTGGTCGGTCTCGCCGCCCAGGAAGCCATAGAAATACTGAAATCCCATCCCGATTGGCCATTGATCAAAAGGCCCGGCGGTGGTGCTGTAAGTGAATGCCGGCGTGTTGTGGTCTTTACCAAACCACGAGGTAGCGTAGCCGTTTTCCTTCAGGATCTCGCCGACGGTGGCGCTCTCAGGACCGATGACGGAGTCGTATCCCGGGTAACCAGTGGACAATTCGCCGATGACGCCGAAGCCGACTGAATGGTGGTTGCGGCCAGTGATCAGCGCCGCCCGCGTAGGCGAGCAAAGCGCCGTGGAATGGAACTGAATATAGCGCAGCCCCGCCTTGGCGATGCGGTCCAGGTTTGGCGTCGGGATGACGCCGCCGAAAGTGCTCGGCACGCCGTAGCCCTGGTCGTCGGTCATGATGAGGAGCACGTTGGGCGCGCCCTTAGGAGGCACGATGCGCGGCGGCCACCAGGGCGTGGAATCCGTCGCGAGTTCCTTGATCACTCCTCCGAATTTCGGAGGCGGTGGCGGAATTTGCTTTCCGTTGATAGTGGTAGTGGCGTCGGCCTGACCCAACGTGCCCGTGACCTGCTGGGCTATAGCGCTACGACCGGCGGCCAAAAAGCTCGAGACAGCAAGAGCTCCCAGGGCTAGCTTGCGAATTCCAACTGCAAAGTCCATACTGCCTCTCCTCCCAGTAATTCTGGGGTTAGCCTCGCAAGGGAACAGTCTGCGATGGGTTGGTTCCACTCCCAAGGAGCCAAGAATCCCTGATGAATCGAAGTTCGACCCCACAGTACAGTTTTAGCGGTGCACAGACTCTAGTCGGTCACCCACAGAAAATCAACTCCGAATTGACCACCGATGAGTTCACCGATTTGTCACATACCAGGGAATTTTTCCCGGGCGATGGGCCATGCCGTAGTTGTGAAGTTGGTGTGGAGAATCGGGGACGCTAAGTCCGGGCTATCGCACTCAAGAAACAAAAATGGGGCGGGAGGATCCGCCCCAGAGGGTTCAATTGTGTCCGAAAGCTAGCCTACTTTCACCGCCGCCTTTTCCTGCTCCGCATTTTCCAGCTTGCGATGCATCACGCCGGTGTAAATCTGCCGCGGACGGGAAATCTTTTGCTCCGGGTCCTGGATCAGCTCGTTCCACTGCGCCAGCCAGCCGGCTGCGCGCGGGATGGCAAACAACACGGTAAACATCTCAGGCTGGAAGCCCATGGCCTGGTAGATGATTCCGGAGTAGAAGTCCACGTTGGGATAGAGCTTACGGGTGACGAAGTACTCGTCCGCCAGCGCAATCCGTTCCAGTTCGAGCGCGATGTCGAGCCTCTGATTGCGTCCGGTGACCTCAAACACTTCGTTGGCGACTGCCTTGATGATGGCGGCGCGCGGGTCGTAGTTCTTGTAAACCCGATGTCCGAAGCCCATCAGCTTGAGTTCGCCTTCTTTGACGCGCTTGATATAGGCGGGAATGTTCTTCACCGAGCCGATCTCATCGAGCATGCGCAGCACTTCTTCGTTGGCGCCGCCGTGTAGTGGTCCGGAGAGTGCCGATGCCGCCGCCGCCATCGACAGATAGGGATCAGCCTGTGCGCTGCCCACGACGCGCATGGTGGTCGAGCTGCAGTTCTGCTCGTGGTCGGCGTGCAGAATGAACAGAACATCCAGCGCGCGGGCGATGACCGGACTCGCCACGTACTTCGGTTCGGTCATCCTCCACAGCATGTTCATGAAGTTCTCGGTATAACTTAGATCGTTGTCGGGAAAAATGTACGGATGTCCCCGGCGGTGGCGATAGGAATAAGCCGCCAGGGTCGCCATTTTGGCGATAAGCCGCACGATCTGACGCTGCCGGTTCTCAGCATCGTGAACGTTCTTTGCCTCCGGATACACGGTGGAAAGAGCTGCCAGCGTGCTCACCAGAATTCCCATCGGATGGGCGTCGTAACGGAAGCCATCGATGAAATGCTTGGTGTTCTCATGCAACATCGTGTGGTGAGTAATCTGGTGGGTCCACTCTTTGTCTTGTGCGGGTGTCGGCAACTCTCCGTTCAGTAACAGATAAGCCACCTGGAGATAGTTGCAATGTTCGGCGAGGGTCTCGATATCGTATCCGCGATAGCGAAGGATGCCCCTGTCGCCGTCGATGAAGGTGATACTGCTCTTGCATGAAGCTGTGTTCATGAACGCGGGATCGTAGGTCATGAGACCGAAGTCTTCGGGATCAGTCTTGATCTTTCGTAGATCCATGGCGCGGATGGTCCCGTTCTCGATCGGAGCTTCATAAGTTTTGTCGTTGCGTTGGTCCGTAATGGTCAGAGCGCTCTTGGGCATGACCTGTCCTCCTGGTAGAAACGTATGAAAGTAGGGAGTGATGCCTGAACGAGTGTTCGTTCCCACACATTCTACTGCGGAGCACAACTCCCGCGTGAGACACGCGTCACATATGTTTGTGATGTCTGACAGTTGGCGGCTGATGCGAAAGGATGCCTATTTTTCTTTGCTGGACGGAGAAGGGTCGGCCTTGGGAGTTTCGGGTTTGCTGTCGGAAGCCGGGGACGGGGTCGTCCCGTTTCCTCCCGCCGCGCTCGACCCTGGGGATCTCTTGGCGTAGTCGGTAACGTACCAGCCAGAGCCTTTGAACCGCACCGACGGAGCGGAAAGCACTTGCTCCAGCTCGCCTCCGCAATGCGGGCAGACGGTCAGCGGCGGGTCAGAGAACTTCTGGATCCGCTCGGTGAGACTATGGCACTTCTTGCACTGATATTCGTAAAGCGGCAATTCAATGTCCTCAACTGTTCTAAGTTATTGATTCTATTTCCCTCAGTCGGTTGCGGTCAATTTGGATCATTTTGCGGCCCGATTCAGGTGCATCCGCAGGTTCTGCTTGCCATCGCGGGCTTATCCCGAGGAAACTATCGGGATGAGAGCTATCGCAGTCATTCCGGCGCGACTGGCTTCCACCCGGCTGCCGGGCAAGGTCCTGCGCGAGATCGCCGGCCGGCCGATGCTCGCCCATGTCTATGAGGCTGCCCGAAGCTGCCCCGCGTTGCAGGATGTGATCGTGGGCACGGATTCTGACGAGATCGCCGCCGTCTGTCGCCAGAACGGCTGGAACTGCCGGATGACGTCGTCCCTTCACCGCAGCGGAACAGAGCGCGTCCACGAAGTGGCGCAGGAGGTCGAGGCCGATGTTTACATCAGCGTGCAGGGTGATGAGCCGCTGGCCCGGCGTGAGCATCTCGACGCACTGCTGTCGTTGATGGAGCGCGACGATGTGCAGGTCGGGACGCTGAAGACTCCCTGTCCTGCCGAGGATGTGAACAATCCCAATGCCGTAAAAGTGGTCACGGCGCTCGATGGTCGAGCGCTCTATTTTTCTCGCGCAACGATACCATTCGATCGCGATGGCAGCGGAGAAGTCCGCTATTACAAGCACCTCGGCTTTTACGCGTATCGCAAGGCAGCGCTTGACGCCTTCTGCGCCTGGCCGGAGTCCCAACTGGAGCGCAGCGAACGTCTGGAGCAGTTGCGGTTTCTCGAACACGGTGTCCCGATCCACGTTGCCGAGACCCCGTTCGACACCGTGGGCGTGGACACCGAAGAGGACCTGCGGCGCGTGGAGGAGATCCTGCGCTCGAAATCTAGGTAAGCGACTGCATCTCGGGTTGTGGTTGCTTGCTAGCCCATGCTTCAGCCGCGGCGATGCGCTTGCCGATCGAAGGATGCGAATGAAAGAGCCACTCCACGAAACGCGACGGCTCGCGCTCGGCCAGGTTCTGATCAGCCAGTTTTTGCATGGAGCTGATGAAGGGCGTGACCGCGGAGATGTTTTCCCAGGCGTAACGGTCAGCTTCACGCTCGTGGCGGCGTGAGATCGCATTCATGGCGGGCATCAGCAGAAAGCTCAGTATAGTTACCACCAGCGCGATGAGCGGCAAGTTGGCAAAGTCGTACAGCCGTGGGTCGAGCACCGGAAACCAGTTCCTTGCGATCACCAGGCGAAGTACCTGGTTGACCAGCCAGAAACCGATGAACGTGACGCCCACTTGCAGGAAGATGCTCTTTAGAATGTGCCGGCGCACGTGGTGCCCGAGTTCGTGGGCAAGGACGGCTTCGATCTCATCGTCGGAGAAGTGCTCTAGTAGCGTGTCTGAAAGAATGATGCGGCGGGTCGAACCCAGGCCCGTGAGCGCGGCGTTCGCCTTCTTCGACTTCTCCGAAAGCTTCCACTCATACACCCCGCGGACCCGTGTGCCGGCGCGCTCGCCAAGTTTCGTCAGCCGCTCGCGCAGGCCGTCGTTCTCCAGCGGCTTGAACTTGTAGAAGATGGGCATGAGCACCACCGGCGCGAGCTGCGCCATCAGCAGGAAGAGGCCAACGAAGACGGCCCAGGCCACAATCCACCAGCGCTGCGGCGCGATGCGAATGATCGAGTAAACGATTTCGACCATAACCGCGCCCAGAACAAGACTGACGAGCCAGCCCTTACATTCGTCCCACAGCCAGCTTCGCAGCTTCTGGTTCGAGAGGTGGTATTGATGCTCGAGGCGAAAGCCGATGAAATCGAACGGCGCGCCGAGCACTTTCGCGATGATTGAGAACATCAGCACGTATAGGAAGACTGCGAAGAAGTAGTGCTGGCGCGCACCCAGATACGACCAGTCGCGCAGTTTGCCTGTCCAGCCCGTGACCAGCAGCACCACCAGCAGCGCGAAGCCGATGAACATATCCGCCATGCTCAACCAGCGCTGGATGCGGTTGTAGCGGCGAACCTCCGGCGAATCGGCCGGTTGCGGATTGGGAGTTGTTGCCATCCTCTAGAAGGTTGGAGAACGAGACGGCAGGCGGCGCGGTCGTTCTCAGTGCGTACTTCCAGTATGCCAGAAAATGGCGTGAGAGACGAAGGTGGCTGTGCCGCGGTTCAGACCGACGCGCTGACTTCCTGCCCGGTCTTGACGAAGGCTTCGGTCTCTTTCAGGATCTGCGAGACCAGCTCCGGCGAAGCGGCCTCGCAGTAGATCCGCAACAGCGGCTCGGTTCCTGAGGCGCGAACCAGCACCCAGACTTCGGCGCCGTTTCCATAGGTCGGAGCGTTGAGGAAGAACTTGACGCCATCCAGTGTCTCGACCTTCTGCACCGCAAAGCCGCCGATCTTCCCCGGCCTTGCGCCGGCGCGGCGCATAGCCTCGTCCCTGATTTCGTTGGTAATGTGCAGGTCGATGCGGCCATAATAATGCGCGCCGTATTCCTCTTGCAGGTCGCGCACGAGCTGACCGAGGGCCTTGCCTTCCTCCGCCATGATGTTGGCCAGCAGCAGGGAGTTCAGGATGCCATCGCGCTCCGGCATGTGCCGGCGAATGCCGATGCCGCCCGACTCCTCGCCGCCGATGAGAATGTCGCGCTCCAGCATGAGATCGCAGATGAACTTGAAGCCGATGCCGCACTCGTGTAGCTTGCGGCCGTATTTCGCAGCGATGCGGTCAATCATGCGCGTGGTGTTGAAGGCTCGTACGATCTCGCCCGGCCATTGTTTGCGCTTCAGCAGCCATTCCAGAATGATGGAAAAGCACTTGTGCGAATCCACGAAGCTGCCATCTTCCGCCACCGCGCCGATGCGGTCGGCGTCGCCATCGGTGGCCAGTCCCGCCTGGCAGCGTTCGCGTAGCACGGTTTCCTGCAACATCGCGATGTGCGGTGGAATCGGCTCCGGGTTGATCCCTGGGAAGAGCGGATTGAGTTCGCCGCGGATTTCGAGATGCTGGATGCCGTTTTCCGCGAAGATGTCCTTAATGACGCCGCGCGCCGAGCCGTACATCACGTCTATGGCGAACTTGAAGCCGGCTTTCTGAATCGCTTTGAGGTCGGCAAAGCTCTTAATCGCCGTAACGTAGGGAGCCTTGAAATCCGCCAGGGTAACGCTGCCTCCCTTGCGTTCTAGCTGGGGAGAATCCAGTTCACCCTCGATGGCCTTCATGATGGCTGGCGTGCCTGAGCCGCCGTACCAGGCCTTGTACTTCACGCCATTCCAACTAAAGGGATTGTGGCTGGAGGTGATCATAACGCCGCCCGCCGTCGCGAGGTTCTTCACTGCATAGGAAAGCGCGGGTGTGGGCGTGTAGTCGTTGGAGAGGCGGACCGCGATTCCCGCGCCGGCGAGGACTTCGGAGATGATTTCTGCCGCACGTTGTGATGCGAAGCGCGTGTCGTATCCAACCACCAGGCCTTTGCTGGCGTCCTCGTTCTTGTGGACGTAATGCGCCATCGCATTACCGACGCGCCGCACGTTGTCGAACGTGAAGTCGTCGGCGATAATGCCCCGCCAGCCGTCGGTCCCGAACTTGATCTGTGCTGTCATGAGTTCGTCCTACACCAGCCTTTTCAATTTTTTCTCATCCAGATGTTTCACCACCTTGCCGACGTCTTGCGAGTGCTCGCGCGTGGTGATCAGCAGCGCATCGTCGGTCTCCACCACGACCAGGTTTTTCACGCCAACCGCCGCCACAAACTTTCGCTCCGAATGAATGAAGTTCCCTTCTGCATTCAGCGTGAAGCTGTGCGGCGCGCGTATAACGTTCTCGCCATCTTTGCCTGAGCTGCGATGTTCGTAAAGCGCAGTCCACGAGCCCAGGTCGTTCCATCCGAAGCTGGCCGGTATGCAGAAGATACCGGACTTGCCTTCGCCTTTGGCCGAGCACGGCTCGAGCACTGCATAATCGATACTGATGTTCTCGCACCTTGGATAGAGCCTGGCAAATGTCTTCTCGAAGCTGCGAGTACCATAGCTCGCAGCAATTTCGTCCAGCAGCGGCGCAGTCTTCGGCAGATGCTCGCTGAGCGCGTCCGCCAGCGTTTGAGCGCCCCAAACGAACATTCCACTGTTCCAGAAGAAATTGCCTGCCCTGACGAACTGCTCTGCCACCTCGGCGGAAGGCTTCTCGGTGAAACGGCAAACCTCGAGCACTCGCCTGACTGAGTCGGCTCCCGCCTCGATGTAGCCGTACCCGGTTTCCGCCCGCGTCGGTGGAATACCGATGACAACAATGTTCGCGCATCCGGCTGCGATGCTGGCAGCACGCTTGATGTCGTCACGAAAACGCTTCTCGTTCACGATGACGTGGTCGGAAGGAAACATTCCGATCACGGCCTGCGGATCGCGCCTGGCCAGAAGAAATGCTGCCAGGCCAATCGCCGGAGCTGTGTTCCGCCCTACCGGTTCGGCGATGATCTGCTTCTTCTCAAGGCCTTTGAGCTGGCGCATGATCGCGCCACGAAGATCTCCGTTGGTGATAATCCAGAAGTCTTTCGCCTGCGCCAGCGGCAGAAGGCGCTCCACCGTTTCCTGGATCATGCTTTTCTCGCTGTTGAGTGGCAGTAGTTGCTTGGCCAT
>JBKQKT010000539.1:0-10890 GCA_052147365.1 Candidatus Korobacteraceae bacterium
GGTGCCGCTGTTGGCCATAAGCTGGTTAGCCGTGACGGTGCAGGGGCCCGACACCAGGTTGTAGTTCACCGTGCCAGCCGTGCTACCGCCTGAGACGCTGAGAGTTTCGCTTTGATTGTAGGTCAAGGGCGACGTCGCAATCAGCGTAAGAGCCGCTTGGTTCGCCAGTCCCAGGGTCACTGTGATTGGACCGCTGGTGACAGAGTTGTAGTCGTTGTTCCCCGCCATGGTCGCCGTCAGCGTGCAACTGCCGGTGCCGCTGTTGGCCATAAGCTGGTTAGCCGTGACGGTGCAGGGGCCAGACACCAGGTTGTAGTTCACCGTGCCAGCCGTGCTGCCGCCTGAGACGTTGAGAGTTTCGCTTTGATTGTAGGTCAACGGTGACGTCGCAATCAGCGTCAGAGCCGCCTGGTTCCCAACCACGTTGTACGTCCACTGTTGCGCCGCGGTGTTCATGGCGGAATCCTGAACGTCTACAGTCAGGGTGTATGCACCTGGCGTACTTGTGTCGAGATTGAGCGTGCTAGAGCACGAGTCGAGCGGGCCGGGGGGGTAAACAGGAGTGCATGAACTGGTTGTGGGCGTCAAACCGGAGGTCGCGGCGCAGGCGCCTACTGTCAAATACGGTCCGGCTGCAGGGTAACCGCTGGGGTCCAGGATGCTGATGTGATTGGGGTCGGTGTCCACTGCGGCGCAGGTGTAGTCCGCGGTAACCGTTGAGCCCTGTTGATAGGTGGCGCCATTGGTGGGCGAACTACCGTTGATGGAGGTGACGGTAGCGGTAGGCATCTCGCCCGGAGTGTTGTAAGTGGCGACCCAGCACGAAGTCAAGAGTCCGCTGCCGCCCTTGACCGGTTTGGAGCTTGTATCTCCTAAAATGTACGAGACGACTTGGTTAGTCTGAAACAGCGGCAACGCTCCAGCGCCCGTAGGCGGGGTGCAGGGATTGTTTGGATCGGGGCCCGCGCCTTCGAGAAAGGCAATCGATGGGTAGCCCGTGGTCGACGTCAGATTTGCGAAGTTGCCGAAACTGGACGGTGAACCCGGCGTGCAGGTGGGAGCGATGAGAGGTGGGTTCTCTGTGCAGGTGAAGCTAAAATACGAGGCCAGGGCCGCGAAAAATTGATTTTGGGTCGTGTCACACACCCCGCTTGGAGGGCAAGTGACCGCTAACATTACGGGCGCGTCCACACCCGGACCGCCGCCGTTCGTGTACACAAAGCACTGAGCCGTTTGTGGCGGCGTAGCATTCGGGTCAACGAACGGCGAGGTGTTGGTGTTGGGGTTAAGTGCATCCACGATGCTATTGCAGAGCGTTTGACTATCGCCGGGGTTTCCTGATGCAGCGACAATCGGTATCGGAGTAACGACCATGTTCTGTATCGTCAGGCTGGATCCCGGGTTCTCCTGAACATTGACGTTGTAGCCAGTGCCGGTGCAGCCGCTGCCGTTGTCACCACAGCCGCCGTTGTAACCGTAGACCGCCGGGGTTGTCGGCGAAACCGACGCCGTCTGGGACTGGGCTAGCGGGGAGAATGTCCAGCTCAGGATGTCCTGGTAATCGTCCACAGCGCCGGTTGCGCCCGTGAACCCGACCCAGGCATTACTACCACCGCCGATCAGGGTTTCCAGGCTGAGCGGCGCGGTGGTGCCGTTAAGGATGAGCTGGACGCCACCGGCAAACAAGTCATAGCCATCCAGGATTACATCGAGGCACGGCTCGGGCGTGGAATTCGTGAAGCAATTCGGCGAAGTCGATAACGTAGGTTGCAGCGTATATGAAATCGTTACCGTATGGATGTTCCCATCCGCCATGACGATATTGTTCGGCAGACTGTTGTTGTACGCAATATTGCATGCCTGGTCTATGCAGTTCGCGCCGGTTCCGTAGCTTACAACCGATACGCTGTTGTTGTTCGGAACGGGATAGCCGTCATTGTAGGTTTTAAAATCCACCGCGAGACTGTTCGGAATACCCCCAGTAGAAGATGTGCAGCTACCGTCGGCGAATCCCATTCCGCATCCGTCGGGACCCAAAGCCAGCGTCCCTGCAGTCGAATTTTGAATCAAGAACGCAATGCCGTCGGCGGCGCTGCCGTAGCCTGGGGTGGGATTGGTCACCTGAAACGTGAACGTTGTGGAAAAACCACTGGCAATCGATTGCGGAGCGTACCAGGCAGAACCAGCGTTATAGGTCGAATCTGGAGTGAGCTGCAGTGCATTGAGTGGCGTCGCCGTACCTGTGTCGCTCGAACCGGAGTAACCAGAGAAAGCAATCTCGAACTGGTTGCTGCTGAGGCCGGCGGCGAGAACGGGGAAGGCGAGACCGTTAAAGAAGGTCGAGTTCACGAAGCCGGAAAGAGTAATCGGCTGACCAGCGGTGAAGGAGTTCGATGCTGTAAAGGTGACGATACCGCCGGTACCTGACCATGCCGTGATCGTCGAGACGCCGGCAGTGGGGGCCGGGAAAGAGGCACTGCCGTTTGGCGTCAAACAAGCTTGGTTCGATGTGAAATCCGGCGAATAGCTGGGAGAAGTGGGACAGCCCTGTGCCAAAGTGGCTGTGCTACATGCAACTAGTACGAAGAGCGTGGTCGCGGCAAGCATTATCAGTCTGGTGATTCGTGATTTCATAAATTTCCTCTAGAGCTTAGCTTTAACTCCACCTGAGTGTTGGTTTCCACGGCAACTTTCGAGCTAGCGTTAACGTCGTGCTAATTCGAACGGACGCGGTCCGCGACTCCGCCATCAAACACTGCAGAACTGCTTGCCACATCGCCCTGTGGATACGAGAAGCAATCAATAAACCGGGATCGTTCTGGTTCGTCGCTAGGGCATTCTGCGGGGGAAGCGAGAATGCCGGAAGCCCCTGGACTGAAGACTGAAACTCAGTTAGCGTTCCCCATCTGAACGCTCAACCAAGCCTAAGGAGTTTGCAATCAACCGATGCGTCTGTCAACAGAAATTACAGGTTGTTCTGCAACATCAAGAATGGTGTCTTGGGGTATGTTGTCACACCTACGGAGCGAAGCAGGCCATACACCCTTGCTGAAAAGCACCTTTCCGCAAGAATGCAATGTTTTTCTCCTGGATGATTGGAACGCTGGAGGAAGACCTCGCCGCGATTGGGGGGTGGCGGACCCATTCCCGTTAAGGGACGAGACATCATTCGTTTATATCTCGGAGGGAATTATTCTGGCGGTTCGGCTTGCAGGCCATCGCCGGGGGCGAGGGGCAGGTGCGCCACGCCGCCGAGGATGTTTCGTTCCTGCGGCGAGTATTTATCCCTGAACTGCTGCGAATTGATGAGCTGATCGCGCATATCGGGAGGCAGGCCGCGCATCTGGCGGATGGCGCGATTGACGGCCTGGCGGCGGTCGGGTGACAACTGCTTGAATTGCTGAAAGACCTGGCGCGCCTGCTGTTTCTGATCGGAGGTCAGGTGCTCCCAGGTTTCCATACGCTGGAGCATGCGCTCCTGCTGCTGCGGAGGCAGGCTGGAGAAATGCTGCAATCGCTGCTGCAGCCGCGCTTGCTGTTGGGGAGGCAGCCGGCGAAACTGGGGATCGTTTTCGAGAGCGCGGCGCTGCTGGGCGGGAGGCAGGTCTTTATAGCGGCGGAGCCAGTTGCCGGCGTGGCCGGGCTGGTTCTGCGAGTGGCCATCAGAAGGATGGGTTTCGTGAGGGCGAGTTTCCTGAACACGGGGTGGCGGCGTAGCTTGTTTCTGAAAATGGTGCCACTGTCCGTCGGCAGGTTGCGATTGCGAATGATGCTGCTGCTGAGGGGGATGCTGGTTTTGAGCGAAGGCCTGGGCGAAACATAGCAGCATGGCAGCCACACATCCGGTAGTTGTCGCCCGTCTCAACATAGATTGGTCTTCGTAGGGTCTTTCCTGCCAGCAATCACAAAGCTTACGGATTCGCGGTTACGTCGTCCTGCACCTGCAATTGGTCGAGCATATCGAAATCGGCGTACAACTCGTCGTTCCTGTCCAACGCCTGCAGATCGCCGACGGCGGTTCCTGGCTGTACCGGCAAACCCAGGGAGGGAGGCTTGGTGGCAATGGCTTCAGTTTCGATCCAAGACGACTTATTGACGAAGCCGACGACGAGCGCTCCGGCTAAGAGGATGGCGGCGAAAGACCCAGACCAGGCGGGATGGCGCATCCAACGAAACCAGCCGGCTGCGGGGCGCGCCATTTCTTCGCGAGTTTGTTCGCGGAGGCGCGCCTGCAGGCGGGTGTCAAAATAGGGAGTGGGCTCGGGCGCTTGCCATTCATCGAGCAGGGCCATGGTTTGCTGCAAGTGGCGCAGATGAGTGGCACAGTGGTTACAGGATGCGATGTGTTTCTCGACCTCCGGCTCGGTTGCAGCGCCCATGCCAGCGGCCAGGTCCGGCAAAAGTTCGCGAATTTGGTTGCAATTCATAACAGCTTCCTCTACTTCCCCGAAACAAACTGTTGCAACTGCTCGCGCAAGGTTTCGTAGGCGCGAAACAGCAACGACTTGGTGGCGGACTCGCTCAGCTTGAGGACGCCGGCGATCTGCCGGTAATCCAGCTGCTGATACTTGTGCATGATAACGGCGACGCGCTGGCGTTCGGGCAGGGCGTTGACCACGTTGCGGATGGCTGCCAGCCGCTCCCGCTTCAGTATCTGTTCTTCGGCGCTGATGGATTCGTCGGCCAGGTCGGGCGTGGTGCCGGTTTCCTGATCGGGCTCATCGAGGCGCACGGTATTTTCGGCACGCTCATGGCGCGTATCGCGGGCGTGATTCACGGCCAGGTTGGTGGCGATGCGATAGAGCCAGGTGGTGAACTTGGCGCTGGGCTCGTAACTGGTGCGCGAGCGATAAATGCGCAGAAAAACTTCCTGGGCCAATTCCTCGGCGGTCGAAGGATTGTGGCACAAGCGGTACATGAAGCCGATCATGGGCCGGCGATATTTCTGGACGAGGCAGGCGAAGGCGGACTCGTCGCCGGTCTTGACCCGCAGCATCAGGTCGACATCGGTAGCGGCGTCTGGAGAGACGGTGGAATTTGCCGCGAGGCTGGGTGCAGACGGCGAGGCTCCGGCGAAGTTCAAGAGGCCGCGATCGCTACCCCTCCCGTGCAGCAGTCCGCGATCCAGAACTGCGCCATCCATAGCCACGCTGCTCACACCAGTAGAAACCCCGTCTTCGGGACAAAGTTGCGGGTTCTCGGGTTCCCGGGGGCGCGAGGAAGTATTGGCGCCTGAATCAGTTAGGGGTGGGGAATCGGGAATGTCGGAGGCGGCCATGGAAGGTCGATGAAATGAGGCTACCGGGAGCGGCAAACCGGGTCAAGAGGCTGGCCGGTGCCGAAAGTGCGGCCACGGTTACTGGATATAAAACGCAGGGTGTTTGGGTGGGCATTTCTCGGGAATTTAAAGTCGAAATTCAAGCGGTTGGGCGAAGGCCAGTGACGATTTATTTTTCCCGCAGCAGAACCACGTCGGAGGTGGTGTGGGCGCGGGCAACGGCCAGAGTTTTGCCATCGGGCGACCATTGGAACTGGGCTATGTGTTCTGAGGTGAAGTTTGTGATGGGGTGTCCGGGGGAACCATCGAGGGGCTGCACGAAAATGTTATCCACGCCCTGATCGCGAACGATGTAGGCAATCGATTTCGCGTCGGGGGTGAAGGCGACGGCGTTGGTGAAGACACCGGCGGCGACGGCCAGGCGAGGATCAGGCTGAATCATGCGGGGCGACGATGGCGAATTTGGCTCAAGCGGGTTCGGCCCAAGACTTACCAATGCCAGCGTGCTGACGGCTGCCTGGGTGTTGCCGAGAGAGCTGACATCGGCATTGAAAGCCAGCCACTTTCCATCCGGCGAAACCGCAACGCCCGCCCCAATTCCGTACATGCCTTTAACATCGCTCCCGGGAACAGGTTCCGGCTCTCCGCCATCAAGGCGCACTCTCATCATGGCGTGATCGGACCTGCCCCGATAGAAGTAAACCGATTGTCCATCGGGAGAGCAGGCGGGACGATAGTCGAAGGTTCCGTTGGTGAGTTGAGTTGGGTTGGAGCCGTCGGCGTTGGTTCGCCAGATTCCCGTGTGGTTGGTGCCGCCGTGGAAAGCCCAGGCGAGAACCAGGTAGCGATCTCCGCAGCGCGCCATATCTACGATCCAGGAGTTTGGGTCGTTGAGCACGGTGGTTGGCTGGCTCCCGTCGAGGTTCACTCTGCGGACACTTTGACTGTCGGAGGTGAGCAACTTTCCGTCGGCCGTCCAGGCGACGGAGGCCACATCCTGCGCTTGCGCCAGAGATTCGACGGGAGCATTGGCGGACGCCTGCGTGGTGGCGCCGGGAAGCAGATTCAGGCTGCGAGTGATTCTCTCCTGCACGGTGGCGGCTGTCTTACCGTCAGCGGAAAGGGTGATCGTGGAGTAGCTGTTGGTATCGCGCGTGACCGGCTGAATCTGTCCGTTGGCGCGCGAGATCATGCCAATTTGCGCTCTTTGATAACTCGGCCCCTTTTCTCCATACGTGGCAAGAAGCCATTGACCATCTGGTAACCACTGGAGATTATCCACCAGCTGGTTCTTGAAGGAAGTAAAAATATCGACTTTCCGGCCGGCGATATCGAGGGTCTTGACGGTGCTGAGAGCATCGCCCAGGGTGTAAACGCCGTAGGTAATCCCCTTGCCATCGGGAGACCAGGTCAGAGATTCAATTCCATCTTCGGTGGTAAGGGGCGCGTCGCGCAGGATGGTTTCGTCGCTGCCGTCGAGATTGGCGGAGAGTATACGATACTTGCCAATTTCAGGATCATTGTCGCGAAGGTAAGCCATGCGGTGGCCATCGGGTGAGAAGGCGACACCGCGATCGACGTCGCGGACAAGGACCTGCGGCGTGCCGCCGAGCACTGGAGTGCGGTAGAGATCCCACTCGCTCTGGGTGCCGATGTTGGATTTTCGGAAGTAGACATAATTGCCGTCGGGGGAAAAGGCGAGGGACCGGTAGACGGCGGCGGCGGGCGGGACGATCTGCGTGTCACTGCCGGTCGGAACATTGCGCAGCCAAAGGCTGTGCAAGCCATTGTCGTTTTGCACGTTAAGGACGTATTTGCCGTCCGGAGATATAGCAGCGCTCTGGGCCTTGCCCGTATTCGTGACCTGGGTGATGGTGAAATTCTGAAATGGAGCGGGCCGGCTGCGGGTGAGAAACGAGTAGATGCCGAAGCCGCCGGCGGCGAGCAGGACCAGGGCTACTGCAACGACGCCCGCGAGTCCGAACTTGTGCTGTCGCGCCACGGCGCTCACGCTCGAACCACTGGCCGCGACTTGAGGAGCGGAGGGCTGGGGTGGAACGGCGCCGGTTACAGCGGGTGACGGCGACCAGGAGGATGAGGAGGACGCGCCCTGCGCTGCCGGGCTTCCGGAAGATTCCTGCTGGGGCGCGGCGGTGCGATGGCCGGAGCCGCTGTCGCGCTGCAGGCGCTTCAAGTCGCTGCGAATCTCCGAAGCGTGCTGGTAGCGGAGGTCGCGGTCTTTTTCGAGCGCCTTATTGATGATTTCTTCGAGCCGCGCCGGCACATCGGGATTGAGGCGAAGCGGCGCGACGGGTGCGCGATTGAGGATTGCGTCGAAGATGATGGCCGAGGTATCGCCGCGAAACGGCACGGCTCCGGTCGACATTTCGTATAAGACGGCGCCGAAGGAAAAGAGGTCGGTGCGCACGTCGAGATCTTTGCCCTTGGCCTGCTCGGGCGACATGTAGGCCACGGTGCCTACCGCCATTCCCGGACTGGTGAGATGCTCGATGCTGACGCCAGCGGTCGCTTCGATGGCTGCGGCATCGGCGCTGCCTGAGCCCGGCGTCAGTTTGGCGAGACCGAAGTCGAGAATCTTGGCATGACCGCGCTTGGTGACGAAGATATTGGCGGGCTTGATGTCGCGATGAACGATGCCCTCGCTGTGGGCGGCATCGAGCGCATCGGCAATTTCAATGGCTAAAGCCAGCGCGGTTTCGGTCTCCAGCGGACGCCCCGCGATGCGGTGCTTGAGCGTGAGGCCGTCGAGAAATTCCATGGCGATGAAGCGTTGACCCTGGTGTTCGCCGATTTCGTAGATGGTGCAGATATTGGGATGGTTCAGGGCGGAAGCGGCTCGAGCCTCGCGGCGGAAGCGTTCGAGTGCCTGAGGGTCTTGCGCGACATCTTCGGGGAGGAACTTGAGCGCGACGAAGCGGCCAAGGGAGGTGTCCTCGGCCTTGTACACGACGCCCATGCCGCCACCGCCGAGTTTTTCCACGATGCGGTAGTGCGAAATCGTCTGGCCGATCATCAGGGGCAAATCTTACGTGGGCGGTTCGGGCAAGTCAATGAAAGCCGGGGGTTCTACGCATTGAGGGGATTTTGCAACACCTGTAACGCCCAGGGGGTATGGGGAGCGGGAACGGAGGCGCAAGCGCGCGCAAAAAAGCGGGCGGGGTGGACGTTTCCGATTCAAGACGGTCATGCCATTGGTTTTCGGCGAACAAACGGAGCAAGCTTGTGCGAACGCACGATAACAATAGTTACCGCCGGAACCTCGCTCCGTTATCATCACGATGGCGGGCTAGTCATGAGCCATAACCAGAGCTCCCGCGGCAGCCTTTTTTTCCTCCTCGGACATTTGTGAAGGGCCGAGTTTGAAGGTCAGCTTGTCGATCGTGCCCGTGAACTTGAACGGCAGTTCATAGCTATGATCGACGCCGGTGCGCGTATCGAGCCCAACGTCGAAGGTCTCATCAATGGACATCAACATCGGGATCGTGTGCTTGATCGTCTTCTTGGCCAATTGGCGGCCATCTACCGAGAGCACGCCGGTGCCGCCTTTGCCGGGACCGGGACCGTCGTATGTGAAATCAAAGACGATGGTGTGCTTGCCCGGCTTGAGTGCCCGGCCAAACACGTCCTGGTCGATGAGCCCGCCTACGCCGCCCTCCCATCGGAACCGCTCCAGATCGAGAAGGTTGTAAACAAAGACGGGCTTGCCCCGTTGCAGGAACAGGCCGTAGCCGCCGAAGCGGCCCCCAAGGGTGGCGATCATGCCTTCCGCTCCGCCTTTAGGAACCGTGATCTCGGCTGTAATGGTGTAGTCCTTGTTCAGAATATCGGGGGCGTTATTGACGGGTATGCCGGCCTTTGTGCCGGTGTAGGTGAGAACGGAGCGTCCCGCCGTGGCACTTGGTTTCGGAGTCAGGAGGCGCGGGAGCAGAGTGTTATCAAGCGGGAAGACATCGTACTTCGCGGCTTCCGCCAGAAACAACGCTTGAAGCTCCTTGAGCTTCTCCGGATTCTTCTGCTTGAGGTCGTTGCTTTGTGAAAAGTCCTGCGTAAGGTTGTAGAGTTCCCAATTGTAATCGTTGACGTCCGGCAGCGTGCCCGTTCCCAGAAGCCAGGGGGCGGCGAAGGGTGTGGTGCAAGCGTACCAGCCGTCGTGATAGATGCCGCGGTTGCAGAACATCTCGAAATACTGCGTGGTGTGCGTCGAAGGCGCCTTCGCGTTGGTCTGGTCGAAGGTGTAAGCCATGCTCACGCCTTCAATCGGTTTTTGCGGGATGCCGTTGACCGTCTGCGGGGCGCTGATGCCGGCAGCCTCGAGGATCGTCGGCACGACGTCAATGATGTGATGGAACTGCGAACGGATGCCGCCGATGTCCTTGATGTGGCCGGGCCACGATATGGCCACGCCTTGCCGTGTTCCGCCGAAATGCGACGCCACCTGCTTGGTCCACTTGAAAGGGGTATCAAAGGCCCACGACCATTGCACGGCCATGTGCGGGTAGGTTTTCTCCGAGCCCCAATCTTCGTAGTGCATCATCTGCATCGCTTCGGGTAGGGTCAGAACACCGTTGTAGGCAGTCATCTGGTTAAACGTGCCTTCCTCGGTGCCTTCCGCGCTGGTACCGTTGTCGCCGCTGATGTAAATGATGAGCGTGTTGTCGAGTTTGCCCATGTCCTCGACCTGTTGAATTACCCGGCCGATCTCATGGTCGGTATACGCTACGTAGGCGGCAAAGACCTCCGCTTGGCGGGCATAGAGTTTTTTCTGGATCGGCGATAGCGAATCCCACCTCGGCAGCTTGGCGCCACCAAACTCTTCCTGTCCGTCCGGCCACGGGGTGAGTTGCGCATCCGCCGGAATCACGCCGAGCCGTTTCTGGTTGGCAAAGATTTCTTCGCGCATCTTTTCATAGCCCATGTCGAACTTGCCTTTGAACTTCTCGATCCATTCCTTTGTAGGCTGGTGCGGCGAGTGCGAGCCCCCGGGCACGTAATAGAGGAAGAACGGCTTGTCGGGCGCCGCTGCGTTAAGGTCGCCCAGATATTTGATCGCCTCATCCGCCAGGTCGGTGGTGAGGTTGTAGTCTTTACGCCCGATCCACGGAGAGATTTGGGTATGGTCCCGGAACAGATAAGGCGTCCATTGGTCGGTCTCGCCTCCCATGAATCCGTAGAAATAATCGAAACCCATCCCCGACGGCCATTGGTCGAAGGGTCCGGCAAGGCTGTATTGATAGGTGGGGGTGTTGTGGTTCTTGCCAAACAACGAGGTGGCGTAGCCGTTATCGCGGAGGATTGCCCCAACGCTGGCTTTCTCCGGACTAATGACGGAATTGTAGCCGGGGAAACCCGTGGACAGTTCGCCGATCACGCCCGCGCCCACCGAGTGATGGTTGCGGCCGGTAATGAGCGCCGCGCGCGAGGGTGAGCACAGCGCGGTGGAATGAAAGTGGGTGAAACGCAATCCCGCCTCGGCAATGCGGTCGACAGCGGGCGTTGGGATGATCCCGCCAAACGCGCTCGAAACACCATAGCCCTGGTCGTCGGTCATGATGAGCAGAACGTTCGGCGCACCTTTGGGCGGCACCACCTGC
>JBKQKT010000540.1:0-8470 GCA_052147365.1 Candidatus Korobacteraceae bacterium
GGCGGCTGCGCTTTGGGAAGAGGCTATGGCCGCACCGGTAGCCACTCCAACCGCGGCGCCCACGACGGCAGCTCCGGCAACCGAACCCGCGTTGCAGTTGTAGCACCCTGCTCCGTAGTAGCCCACGGTGGTGGGTGGATGATACGGATAGTACGGTGCGGGCGGATGGTAGTAGGCATCATCAGGATGGTAGGTGCTTGTTTGACCGTAGGTGTTCGTGTGGGTCGCGCCGTACCCTGCCTCGCCTGACGTGGTGCCACCGTAGGCGTTGGTGTGGGTCGTGCCGCCATCGTAGTTATGCGAGGTGCTGCCACCGTATTCGTTGGTGTGCGACGAGCCCTCGCCGTAGGTGTGGGAGGTGCTGGTTCCGTAAGCACTGCTGTGGCTGGTGGAGCCGTAGCTGTGCGAGGTGCTGCCGCCGTAGGCATTCGCGTGCGAGTAGGCGGATGCGGTGTTGAACGGGAGCAATGCAAAAGCAACGCTCACCAAGCTGACCATGATCTTTTTCATGACGTGTACTCCTTGTTACTGACCTGTGGGTGGCTTGCTCTTCGCCGGAGGCTTGGCGCCCGGCGAAGGTTGCGGATGAGGATGAGCGAACGGAATGTGCTTGGCATTGGCAGCGCTTGCCGGCGGCGCAAATGCGTCTGCTGGAACGGCAAGGTCGAGCTTCCAGTTGGAGAGCAGTAAATTGTGGCGGAGTTGCGCCGGATCATTCAGGTAGATCGCATGGATGACTCGCGGCAGCTTGTCTTCCGCCCCAATCCAGACCTGTATGAACACGCCGTTGTCGATGTAGGCCACCATGTCCGTCGTTGGGTCGCCGGCATGAGATTGACCGATATCGCCGGCAATATGAGATTGACCGATGTAATAAGCGAGTTTCAGGCCTTCAGCCATGTCCTTGTAGGGGTCGGCGACGATCAAATCGTCAAAGGGAAAATACGTTCCCGACAGGTGATAGTTCGCCTCCATGGCTGCGTCGATGGTGGGCGGCGCGTCGGTAACAGCAATCAGGTTCTCCGCCGGGGCATAGGCCGTCATGCTCTTGCCGTTGTAGTAGAACTCGGAAGCCGGACCATCGCCCGGAGTGATAACCCGCAGCTTATCGGGCCGCTGCAGGGTGACTTCATACTTGTTTGCAAAGACGAGCGGATGGCCCTGGCGGCTCGGGCTTTCATAGGTTTCCACCGCGGTGAACGACATGGTGCGAGCCGCGGCCAGGCGAGCGCTGGAGGCCTTAAGAAGTTCGATTGCTTTGGGCTCGAGGGCGGGTGGGGCAGCGGCCTGTTTGGCAGAAGGCGCTGCCTTCTTCTTTGGTGGTTGCGCGGTCTGCGGAAACGCTGTCGCGGCCAGGAAGAACAGCCCGAAAACGAGCAGCAGGACGCGTCTTGACCTCTTGTCGAGCATCATTGTTCCTCCATCAACGAGTCAGTGGCACGCAGGCTTTACGGGATCATGCCGCATTTGAACATCTTGTTGGCAATCGGAGCGGCAACCTTGTTAATGAATGCCGCGCGCATCTGAGGATCGCCCTTCAACAGGTTGATCGCATTCTGCTCCTGAGGACTCGGCGGGGCCTTCTGGGCCTTCTTCTCCCACAGTTGCTCGCAGGAGGAATTCTGATACTTCTGGATGACCTTGTTGGCGACCATGTCCATCATGGGATATTGCTGGGCGCTACCGACGCACGCGTATCCCAACCCAAGCGCCAGCGCAAGCAGATAAGACCGTTTCATCTTGCATCTCCTCGTTAGAGTGGTGGGGAACCCTTGGACACCAAGAAGTGCCCACACAGCCAAGCGTAAATTAGAAATCAATGCGAGAGTAAGTTCCGCCGCAGACGTTGGTGCAACTTTGGTGGGATTGGCTAAGAAGTGGATCAGGAGATTTATCCGATATCTGAATCGATCGGCACATTCGCCGTCACCAGATGCTGTTTCGCCTTTTCCTGAAGCGCCTCGGTCAGGGAAATGCTCTTCCCCGTCTCGAGGCTGGCCTGGACGGCGACGCAATCGCAGGTGGCGACCATGCCGCCCGTCTCGTCGTTGTACATCTGGTGCAGGAAACGGAAATACTTTTCGCCCACTGTGAGGAAACCGCTCTTGATCTCTACCAACTCGCCGCCGCGCAGCTCATCCAGGAACTGGTAGTTCTGGCGGACGATGGCCACGCGCAGGTGTTTCTGCTTCATCGAAGCGGGCGTCACGCCGATGGCGTGCAGCAGGAACCATGTCGCCTGGTCGAAGCGCGAGACGTACATGCGCGAGTTCATGTGACTGGCGAAGTCGTACTCCGAAGCCAGCACCGCGCCTTTGAAGGTGTGCACCCAGTCAGCCATTGATCCCGCCTTGGCTCTTTGCTGTTCGCCTTGCGTTCTTACGGCCCTACTCAAAAATGTTGTCCCGAGCGAACGCCGCGAACGTTTTCAACATCCGGCCATCTCACTACGCCACCTGCTGCCCCGCGGATCCCAGCCAGGTCTCTAACTGTTCATGACCCACCACACCCGCCTGCTGCATTACCGGCCTGCCCCCCGAAAACACAATGAAATTCGGGATGCCCTGTACCCTGAACCGCGCTGCAAGCTCGGGATGGCGCTCGGTATCAACCTTCACGACGATGGCCCGTCCGGCCATGTCCGCCGCTGTTCGCTCCACTTCAGGAGTAGCCATCCGGCAGGGCCCGCACCATGCCGCCCAGAAGTCAGCCAGCACCGGAACCCGGGCTTCGCGCACAATTTCGTCGAACGACTCGGGATCGACTTCCAGCGGCTGGTTGACCGCAGGCAGCGGCGCTTTGCAGGCGCCGCACCTGCCGCTGTCAGCCAGGTGTTTCGCCGGTACCCGGTTTTTCTTGCTGCAATTCTCGCAAGTACGTATCACAGGCATACACCACCCCCGCGCATCCTATGTTATCCCGTTTCCTTGAAGCTTAATCCCTGCTTACTCACCGCTTCCTCCTGCAATTGCTCCACGAACTCTGCCATGCGCTCCAGCGTTGCCTCACTTTGGTCGCGATGCGGCGAGTGCTTGCAGTTCGGCAGTATCATAACCTCCGTGCTGGGCACGCGCGCCTGGATCGCCTCCACTTGCGCGATAGTTCCGTATTCGTCCTCTTCGCCTTGAATGCACAGGATCGGACAACGTATCCCCGGCAAATACTCTTCGATGTTCCATGAACGAAATTCGGGATCGAGCCAGATGTCGTTCCATCCCAAGAACGTCGCGTCCACGTGCGCGTGATAACGCCCGAGCTTCTGTGGAAAGTCTGTCGTCCGGTAATTCACCTCGGCCTGCGTGATGCTGGAGACACTGAGGTCCTCGACAAACACGTGCGGTGCTTCCAGAATCAGCGCTCGCGGGCGCTCCGGATACTTCCCGGCGAAGATGAGCGAGATTGAGCCGCCATCGCTGTGCCCCAGCAGAATCGGCTGCGTGATGCCGAGTTTGTCGAGCAGCTCCGGCAGGACCACTTCGCCTTCATGGTGCATGAACTCGACCGGACGCTTCTCCATCAACTTATCGGAGCTGCCGTGCCCATAACGGGAGTAAACAAGGACTCTGCAACCCGTGCGCGCGGCCAGCCGCTTCGGAAAATTCTTCCACAGCGCAACTGAGCCCAGGCCTTCGTGCAGCATGACAATTGTGGACCGCTCGGTGTGCCCGGGCTGGATCCACAAGGTCTCCAGCCGCTTGCCATCCACTACAACTTCACCGGGTTGTTGATGCGGGTGCAATCGTTATTCCGCCGGCACTTCGTTCGTCGTGTCGGACAAATGTTGTTCAGCTTGGGACGCTGAGGCGAGTTGCTCAGCCCAGGGCACGACCCACTGCGCCGCTACCTCTTCCGGCAGTGTGCCAGAGCTGGCGTCATGAAACAGAACGTCGCCAGCGCGCCGGGCGCCGAGTTGCGTGAGCAGCTCGTCAAAGCGAATTCCGCCATGACAGTACGTATCTTTGTAGGTGGTATCTCCGAGGGCGATCAGGCCGTAGGTTACGCTCGCGAGGTTCGGCCTTTCCGTTTCGAGGCTACTGAAGAACTCCTGCGCATTGTCGGGCACGTCACCCTGCCCGTAGGTGGAAGTGCAAATCAGGAAGGCGTCCCCGCCTTGAAAGACGCTGGCATCAAGGTCATCCATCATTCGAATCGTTGCCTGATGGCCTGCTGTTTCCAGCGCCTGTTGCACCTCTTGCGCCACCATCTCGGCGGTCCCGGTCATGGTGCCCACCAGGATCGTGACGTGCAACCCCATGCCTTTCTCCCCACTCCCAACTATAATGCATAGATGCGCGTGGGGACCTGTGCTTGCGCCCATCTGGCGCGGCCTCGAGGAGACTTCTACCTAACATGTCAACCGTAAATGAGAAGGAACTGGTCACGTTCGATGTGGCTCCCGGAGAATATCGCCACTGGCGGCTCACGGTTGACGGTCGCGTGGCGACTCTGGCCATGGACGTCAACGAAGATTGCGGCCTCAGGCCCGGGTACAAGCTCAAGCTCAACTCTTACGACCTGGGAGTTGACATCGAGTTGCACGACATCCTGCAGCGCATCCGCTTCGAGCATCCCGAGGTGGCGTGCGTGGTGCTTACCAGCGCGCGCGAGCGCATGTTCTGCGCGGGCGCCAACATCTACATGCTGGGCTCCTCGTCGCACGCGTGGAAGGTAAACTTCTGCAAGTTCACCAACGAGACCCGCAACGGCATGGAGGATTCCAGTCGCCGCGATGGCCTGAAGTTTCTGGCCGCGATCAATGGAACGTGTGCGGGCGGCGGCTACGAGCTGGCGCTGGCCTGCGACGAGATCCTGCTGATTGACGACCGCTCCAGCGCCATCAGCCTGCCGGAAGTTCCTCTGCTGGGAGTACTGCCCGGCACCGGTGGCCTCACCCGCGTGGTGGACAAGCGCGGAGTGCGGCGCGATCTGGCCGACATGTTCTGCACCAATCCAGACGGGGTGAAGGCCGATCGCGCCAAGGAGTGGGGCCTGGTGGATGACATTGCGGTGCCGGCGAAATTCCAGGAATTGATGCGCACGCACGCGCAGGCACTCGTGAACGACTCAACCCGGCCTGCAGCTCCCAAGGGCATCGATCTTAGTCCGTTGCACCGCCGGATTGACGACGACGGTTACCACTACACGCATGTTGACGTCACATTCGATCGCAGTGCGCGAACCGCGACGCTTACCGTGCGCGCCCCCGAAGGCGATCAGCCGGGAACGCCGGAAGCCATCCACGCCATGGGCGATCAGTGGTGGCCGCTGGCGATGGCGCGCGAGCTTGACGACGCGATCCTGATGCTCCGCGTCAACGAACTGGAGCTGGGACTTTGGCTGCTCAAGACCGCAGGCAGCGCCGAGGCAGTGCTCGCCTCTGACGCCCTCATGCTTGAGCATCAAAATGATTGGCTGGTGCGGGAGACCATCGGCCTGCTTCGTCGCACGTTGGCGCGGCTCGATGTCTCCTCGCGCAGCATGTACGCCATCATCGAGCCGGGATCATGCTTCGCCGGCGTGCTCTATGAGCTGGCGCTGGCCGCGGACCGCAGCTACATGCTGGCGCTTGCGGAAGAGGAAGGGGACTCGCCCAGAATTGCGGTGGACGAAATGAATTTCGGCCTACTGCCTGCCGTCAATGACCGCGGCCGGCTCGAGACTCGCTTCAGCGGCAAGGCGAGGGCCATGGCCGCGACGCTGGAGGCCAAAGGTAAGCTGCTCGGGCCGGAGGAAGCTCTTGCGCTCGGCCTGGTCACAGTTGCGCCCGACGATCTCGACTGGGAAGACGAAATTCGGGTGGCCATCGAGGAGCGGGCCAGCCTATCGCCCGACGCGCTCACCGGCATGGAAGCCAGCCTGCGCTTTCCCGGCGACGAAACCATGGAGACGAAAATCTTCGGGCGGCTCTCGGCCTGGCAGAACTGGGTCTTCATCCGGCCGAACTCGACGGGCGAGCACGGCGCGCTCAAGCTGTTCGGTAAGGGCTCGAAGGCGCGCTTTAATTGGGAGAGGGTGTAATGTCGATTAATTATCAGGACCGCATTCCTAACAACGTTGACCTTGGTTCGAACCGCACGCTGCAGCGCGCGCTGGAGCACTGGCAGCCCGAATTTCTGAACTGGTGGCAGGAACTGGGCCCGCGCGATTTCCAGGTCGCCGACGTTTATCTGCGCACCGCTACCTCGGTGGACGCCAAGGGCTGGGCGACCTACGGCTTCGTGCGCATGCCGGAATATCGTTGGGGCATCTTCCTCGCGGACCGCGATCCCGAGCGCAAAATCGGCTTCGGTGACTTCTTCGGGCAAGAAGTGTGGCAACAAATCCCCGGCGAATACCGTTCCATCCTGCGACGCCTCATTGTCACTCAAGGCGACACCGAGCCTGCGTCGGTTGAGCAGCAGCGCATGCTCGGGCACACCGCGCCGTCGCTGTACGACCTGCGCAATCTGTTCCAGGTGAACGTCGAGGAGGGCCGTCATCTTTGGGCGATGGTCTATCTCCTCCACGCCTACTTTGGCCGCGATGGCCGCGAAGAAGCCGAGGAACTGCTGGAGCGACACTCCGGCGACGCCAACAAGCCGCGCATTCTCGGCACTTTCAACGAACCCATCAGCGACTGGCTCAGCTTCTTCATGTTCACCTATTTCACCGACCGTGACGGCAAGTTCCAGTTGAAGTCGCTGGCCGAGTCAAGTTTTGATCCGCTGGCGCGCACTTGCTCATTCATGCTCACCGAGGAGGCGCACCACATGTTCGTCGGCGACACCGGCATCAACCGCGTGGTGCGGCGTTCGCTGGAAGTGATGAAGGAGCTGGGCACCGAAGATCCCGCCGCCATCCGCAACGCCGGCGCCATTGATCTGCCGACGGTGCAGAAGTATCTCAACTTCTGGTTCAGCTCTTCGCTCGACTTGTTCGGCTCCGAGACCTCGTCAAACGCCGCCTCCTATTTCGCGAACGGGCTGAAGGGCCGTCCCGACGAGGCGCGCTACGAAGACCACCTCGCCACCGCTCAGACCTACCCGCTGGAGTTGCCCGACGGCAAGGGTGGTCTGAAGAGCGAAGAGATTCCCATGCGCAACGCGATGAATGAAGTCACACGCGGCTCATACGTCAACGATTGCGAACTGGGCGTCAAGCGCTGGAACCGGCTGATCGAAAAAGCCGGCTACTCATTCCGGCTGTCCCTGCCCAGCACGCGCTTCCGCCGCAACATCGGGAACTGGGCTGGCGTCCCGACCGACACCACCGGCCGGCCGATTGCGCAGGCGGAGTTCAACGCGCGTCTTGGCGATTGGCTGCCGAGCGAAAACGATCAGGCTTACATCCTCAGCCTGATGCACGGCGTGCATGAGCCGGGCAAGATGGCCGCTTGGATTGCGCCGCCTGACCGGGGCATCAACAACAATCCGGTGGAGTACGAGTATGTGAGGTTGCATTGAAGCCTGCGATTCGGTATTCCCGGGAACAACTAACTCCAAACACCGGGCGTCCAACTCAACATGGGGTTAGAACCCGAAGCGCGCGCGTTTGATAAGCTACGCTTTGCAGGAGCCCTCACTACGGCCACTCATAGCATGAACCGCGTCGCCTCGCGAAGCAATCTCCGGCCCGCCAAACACGCGCACTCCCACAAAGGGGGGCTGCGCACAGTCGCGGTCTTCGAGGCGCTTAAGGGGCTGCTTGCCTTGGTGAGTGCTTACTTTCTGATCGTCCTGATCCGCCGGGATGTGGACTTCGGAGACGCTGCCCTGCACGTTCTTTTCTCGCTGCACATCAGCCCCAGCCACCACTGGACGCAGGAGTTTCTCCGCGCCGCTAATAAAATGTCGGACATCAACGTAATGATGGTTGCTGCTCTCGCCGTTACCTACGCCACGCTGCGTTTTGTGGAGGGCTACGGCCTGTGGAAGCAACGCGCGTGGGCAGAGTGGCTGGCCATCGTCTCCGGATGCATCTACATCCCGTTCGAAGTTTACAAAGTGGTCCGCAGGCCGAACGAACTCCACTTGGCGATCCTGGGCATCAACATCCTGGTCGTTCTCTACATTGGCTGGGTGCGGTGGGAGGAAATCAAATTGGCGCGCGAGCGGGCGACGGCTGTTCCTCATGAGAGCGGCTAGAAATTACGCCTAATTGTTTTGTGTCAGGACACGGCTTCAGCCGTGCCGCCAGCAGCTTCCTCATTCTTGTCATCACGAAGGAGCGCAAGGAGGTCGCGATGGCGACCGACTGAGGGACCTGCTTGTCCTTGGACTAAACAGCAGACCCATCGCGGGCTGAAGCCCGCTCGGGATGACAAAAGATAAGGTGCTTATCGTCACGACTGAAGTCGTGACCTGACGCAAAACGTATCGTTCACGAAATGAATTTCTAACCTTTCGCAGCCGCCACAGTCGATTCATCCTCCAGCAGCCCCAGCACGCCCCGCCGCGCAGCCTCGTTCTCAGCGCCGACGGCTGGCGGCTCG